>JAODBN010000328.1 GCA_025463965.1 Acidimicrobiaceae bacterium | reverse complement strand
TCCAGCTGCATCACGTCGGCCGCTATTTCCTGCCTGACCGATATGACGTGCAGTCCGTTCATCTCCTGCGCGCAGGGGTGTTAGCGGGCGGGGGACATTTGCGCCGGAGGCGTTGGATCCGGCCCGTATCCCTGTCGGGTCGCACTGAAGCGCTCCACCTGGCGCGCGACTCCGGCTAAAATGCGCCCCATGGTGCGCCCCATCGTCTACTGGCCCGATCCCATCCTCGACAAGCCGACCGACCCGGTGACGGAGTTCGGCGATGCGCTCACGACCCTGCTCGAGGACATGCTGGAGTCCATGCACGCCGAGGAGGGTGTCGGCATCGCGGCCAATCAGGTGGGCGTGAAGCGTCGCCTGGCCTGGGTCTGCCCCGAGGACGGCCCGCCGTTCGAGATCATCAACCCCGAGATCCTCGAGAAGTCCGAGCCCATCGAGCTGGAGGAGGGCTGTCTCTCCGTCCCCGACGAGCGCGAGAAGGTCCGGCGCTTCCGCAAGGTGAAGGTCCGCTATCAGGACCGGACGGGCGCGTCCCACGAGCTGGTGGCGGAAGGCCGCGTGGCGCATGTGCTCCAGCACGAGATCGATCATCTCTACGGCACGGTGTTCGTGCGGCACCTGTCCGTGCTCAAGCGCGGCCTGATTCGCAAGCGCATGCTGAAGCTCAAGGCCTACCGGGCGGAGCACGACGAGGACTGCGTCGACCCGTCCCACGATCACGGCTCCAAAGCCCACAACCATACCCACGAGCGCTGAGGCTTTGATGGTGGAGCCGGCCCGCCGTGGCGGGCGCGGGCTTGTCGGGGCAGATCGGCGCGCCGTCCCCTGCCCGCTGTCCCCTCAAGAAGATTCGGTCTCGCCGATCGCAATGCCGGCCGCTGCTTTCCGAGGCCGCGGCCGCGTGCCGGGTTCGCCTTTCCCGCGCCGCGTTTCGAGGTAGTGTGCGCCGCCACTGACGCGGAGGAGTGCTCCGCAAGCGACGGCCCAGACGGCCGGACCGCCAGGAGGATTCGCCCGTGAAGCAGGTTCTGCAGTCGTTCCGCACCGGAGACATTTCCGTGACCGAGGTGCCCGCGCCGAGCGAGGCGGAGCCGGGTGGCGTGCTCGTTCGCACGACCGCCTCGCTGGTCTCGGCCGGTACCGAGAAGATGGCGATGGACCTCGGGAAGAAGTCCCTCGTCGGCAAGGCGATGGCCCGCCCCGATCAGGTCGCGAAGGTGCTCCAGAAGCTGCAGCGCGAGGGCGTCGTGGCCACCGCCCGTGCGGTCTTCGCCAAGCTCGATGTGCCGAACCCGCTCGGGTATTCGTGCACCGGCACCGTCCTCGAATCAGATGATGCGCCTTTTGCCGCGGGCGAGCGCATCGCCTGCGCCGGCGCCAAGGTCGCGAACCACGCCGAAGTGAACGCGGTTCCGCGCAACCTCTGCGCGCGCGTCCCGGCCTCGCTTTCGGAGGAGGAGGCGTCCTTCGTCACCGTCGGCGCGATCGCGATGCACGGCGTCCGGACGGCGAACCTCACGCTCGGCGAGCGCGTCGCGGTGATCGGCCTCGGCCTCATCGGGCAGATCGCCATGCAGCTCTGCCGCGCCAACGGCTGCCAGGTGCTCGGCATCGATCCCGATCCGTCCAAGCTGACCCTCGCCCATGCCCTGGGCTGCGATGCGACGGCGGCGCCGGGACCGGCCGCCATCGACGCGATCATGGCGCTGACAAACGGGCGCGGCGCGGATGCCGTGATCATCTGCGCGGCGACGGACTCCAACGGCCCGGTGGAGCTCGCCGGCGAGCTGTGCCGTGATCGCGCCCGGGTGGTGGTGGTGGGCGCAGTCGGCATGCAGGTGCCGCGGCGCCCCTACTACGACAAGGAGATCTCCTTCCACCAGTCGCGGTCCTACGGGCCGGGTCGTTACGATCCGCAGTACGAGGACAAGGGCGTCGACTACCCCATCGGCTACGTACGCTGGACCGAGCAGCGCAACATGGAGTCGTTCCTCGAGCAGATCGCAGCAGGCCGGGTGGATGTGAAGCGGCTCATTACCCACCGCTTCCCCATCGAGCGCGCGCTGGACGCCTACCGGCTCATCTCCGGCGAGACCGGCGAGCCTTTCCTCGGCGTCATCCTCACCTACGGCAGCGAGGGCAGCGCCGGGACCACGGTCGCAGTGCAGGAGGGCGTCGACGCCCGGCCGCGCGACCGCGCCGGGATCGCCTTCGTCGGCGCCGGCGGATTCGCGACCGGTACGCTCGTCCCCGCCTTCGCGCGCGTCCCGGAGGTGCGTCTCGTCTCAGTCGGCAGCGGGCGCGGCGTCACGGCCCGGCACGTCGCCGAGAAGTTCCACTTCAGCAAGGCCACCACCGATCTCGCCGAACAGCTGGCCGATCCGTCCGTCGACGCGGTGGTCATCGCCACGCGGCACCACCTGCACGCGGAGCAGACGGTGCAGGCCCTCGAGGCCGGCAAACATGTCTTCGTCGAGAAGCCGCTCGGTCTGAACGAGGCTCAGCTGGCGCAGGTGCTGGCGGCGCGGGAGAAGTCGGGGAAGCTGCTGACGGTGGGGTTCAACCGCCGCTTCTCGCCGCTGGCCCGGGAGCTCAAGAGCCGCTTCGGGGTGCGCCGCGGGCCGCTCGTCAT
>JAODBN010000325.1 GCA_025463965.1 Acidimicrobiaceae bacterium | reverse complement strand
TCGGGGAGGTCCTCCACTCGCTCGATCGCCGAGGCCCCGTCGACGGCCAGCACCACCTTGATGGGGTCGCTCGTCGCCTTCGAGTAACCGAGCTCCCCGAGGGACACCACCTCGGCGCCGGTCTCCTCGATCCAGTCCCGGCCGGTGATGCCGAGGTCGAACAGGCCGTCGGCCACGTAGACGGGAATCTCCTGAGGGCGAAGGATCCGCACCTCGGCGACACGAGGGTCGTCGATGGTGCCGCGGTAGTCCACGTCCGAGCCGCGGCGCACGGTCAGGTCCGCCGCGGCGAACAGCTCCATGGTCTGGCGCTCGAGGGAGCCCTTCGGGAGAACGATCCGCAGCATCGCCCTAGCGTGCCCCGCCGGAGGCCGCGACGCCAGCGTGGCGGGTCCCGGGACCGCCCACTCGGCTCAAGCCGACGCCTTGATCGCCTCGATCGCTCGGTCGCGAAGCTCCTCGACCGCCTTCCAGGGCTGCTCGTGGGAGAACACGGCGCTGCCCGCCACGAACACCCTGGCACCGGCCGCCGCGGTGTCGCTCACCGTCCGGAGGTCGATTCCCCCGTCGACCTCGACCGCCACCGGCAGGCCGCGTTCGTCGATCACGCGGCGCGCTTCGGCGATCTTGGGGAGCACCTGCGGCATGAAGGCCTGGCCGCCGAAGCCCGGGAAGACCGTCATCAAGAGGAGGAGATCGATGCGCTCGAGAAACGGCTCGGCGACCGCGAACGGCGTGTCCGGGTTGCACGCCAGCCCCACCCCGAGGCCGAGTCGGTTCATCTCCTCGATCACCTCGCCGATCCCGCCGACCTCGACGTGGACGGTCACCGAGCTCGCACCGGCACGCTGGAAAGACTCGAGGTGATCGCCGGGGTTCGTCATCATCAGGTGACAGTCGAAGAACGCTCCCGAATGCTTGCGCAGCGACGCCACGACCGGAGGGCCCACCGTGAGGTTCGGCACGAAGTGGCCGTCCATCACGTCGATGTGCAACCAGTCGGTCGCCACGGCGACCTCGCCTGCGGCCTCGGCCAGGTTCCCGAAGTCCGCGGCGAGAAGCGAAGGCGCGATCTTCACCTCGTTGAAGCCGAGCACGATCCCACCGTACCGCTCAACGGCGCGGCGGCCACTTCGATGCCCGAAGGACAGGCAGTCGACACCGCGCCAGCGGGTCGCGGGCCGGATCAGGACAGCCGCTGGGAGCTGGACGACTGGGCGGTGGACGACTGGGCGGTGGACGACTGCGAGCTGGACGACTGGGCGGTGGACGACTCGGCGGAGGGCGACTCTGCGGTGGCCGACCGGGGGCTGGCTTCAGGAAAACCCCCGGGGCGGCGGGGTGTCGCCGGCGGCGGGGCGATCTCACCGATGGGCACCCCTGACCCCTCCGAGAGCGGGGAGCGGTCGGCGTGTAGCTTCTTCCGCTCAACCGACGACGCGAGCACCAGCCCCCCGACGATCACCAAGACGATGATCACGACGAGCGGGATCCATAGCCAGGCGACACTGCCCATCTTGGCCTCCTTCCACCGGCACCTGGTCCGCGCGGACTCGCGGCGAGGTCCCGATGAGGCCGACCGTACCCCCGCCCGATGCCGGGCAATCCTCCGTCTGGCTCTCTCAGCTGGTCTGGATGACCTTGGCCCAGTGGCGCAGCTGGGCGTTGCTCACCACTCCCTGGACGACCCGGGCGACCTTGCCGGACGCGTTGATGAAGACCGTGTCGGGCAGGCCCCGCAGGCCGAGGTCGCTCGCCACGGCCTCGTTCTGGTCGGAGGCGACCGGGTCGGTGAAGCCGGCCTTGCGGGCGAAGGCCATGCCCGCACCCGACGCGTCGTTGCCGTCGATCCCGACGACCCGCAAACTCGGGCTGTTCGCCTGCAGCTGAGCCGACAACTTGGCCACCCGCGGCAGCTCTGCCTGGCACGGCGTGCACCAGGAGGCGAACATCACGAGTACGACCGGGTGTCCGGTCAGCCCTGCCGAGGGGTAGGCGATGCCCGCTCCGCCTCCGAGGCGCGGAAGCGAGAAGTGGGGGGCCTTGGCCAGCGGGGGCGCCCCGGTCTTCGAGGTGAGGTCGACGCCGACGATGCCGGCCACGAGGACAGCCAGCACGACCAGCGAGACGACCATGCGCCGGCGGAGGCGTTTCACCGGGGGGCCAGGAGCCTCGGCGCCTGATTGCTCGGGGGTCGCCTCCGTGCTCGTGAGGATCTCGGCCTTTGTCCGGCTCACGGGTGGCGCACGACGACGTCCACGGCCATCGCCACGAAAAGGAGCGTCAAGTACGTGATCGAGTAATGGAACAGGCGCATCGCGGAGCGCTCGGTCAGCTCTTGTCGGAGCTTGCCGGCGAAGAGGAGAAAGACAGCGCCGAGCGCGAGGGCGGCGACGAGATAGGCCACCCCCATGTGTCCGACGACGTCGAACACGACCGTCAGGGCGACCAGCAGCACCGTGTACCAGAGGATCTGGCGGGCCGTGCGGGCGAAGGTGGCCACGACGGGCAGCATCGGCACCTCGGCCGCTGCGTAGTCCTCGCGGTAGCGAATGGCGAGCGCCCAAAAGTGCGGGGGCGTCCACACGAAGATCACGGCGAACAGCACGATCGGCGCCCAGGCGAGCGAGTCGGTGACGGCTGCCCAGCCCACGAGCACCGGCACGGCGCCTGCGGCCCCGCCGATCACGATGTTGCTCGTGTAGTTGCGCTTCAGCCACAGCGTGTAGACGAAGACGTAGAACAGCGTCGCCGAGACGGCAAGGCACGCAGAGAGCAGGTTGACCGCCAGCCAGAGCTCCACGAAGGCCGCGACCTCGAGGGAGATGGCGAACACGAGCGCCGCACGGGGCGTCATCTCCCCGGTGACGAGCGGGCGTCGCCGGGTCCGGTGCATCACCTTGTCGATGTCCCGGTCGACCACCATGTTCATGGCGTTGGCCCCGCCGGCCGCGAACGTCCCGCCCGCCAAGGTGGCGATCATCAGCCACAGCGAAGGCACACCTCGACGGGCCACGAACATCGTCGGAATGGTGGTGATCAAGAGCAGCTCGATGATCCGCGGCTTGGTGAGCGCCACGTAGCTGCGGACCTTGGCTCCTCGCGTCTGAAGCGCGCTGAGGGCCACCGGGGAAGTTGCCACTGCTAACTACGCTAGTGCTCCGACCGGCACTTGATCAAAGATTCGAGCAGGCAATTGCCGGACCACAGGCTCTGCCTTCGGCCGCCCGACCAGGTACTCTCTGCCGGGTGGGTGAGGCTCAGGCGCCGTTGTCGGGGGCCGAGCGGAGCGCCGCGTTCGCCGCCGGTCCGCCCAAGGTCTCTCGCCGCACGCTGGTGATCGGAGGGGCGGTGCTCCTCGCCCTGGCGCTCGGCGGAACCCTTGGCGAGCGGCTCTTCTCCGCCGTCGGGCTGAACCCGCGAGGCGCCGGCCCGACGCACGGCACGACCGCCACGCGAGTCGCCTCCGGCGGGGTCCCACCGAGCGCGTTCCGGGCGCTGCCGAAGATCACCGCTCCCCCCGGCGGCAAGGCGCTCGCCGCGTACATGGGCACCCAGGCGCTGGCTCCGTCGAAGGCGCCGAGGTTCGCGCTCGTCGACCAGGCCGGCCAGCGCGTCTGGCTCGCCGGCGAGCGCGGCCGCGTCGTCGTGCTCTCCTTCTTCGACTCGGCCTGCAACGACATCTGCCCGGTCCTCGGACACGAGCTCGCCCGCGCCGACAGCGCGCTCGGTGCCAGGGCGGCCCGGGTCGAGTTCGTCACCGTGAACACCGATCCGCTCACCACGTCGCTGGCCTCCGACCACAAGGCGGTCGGCCGGTCAGGGCTCTCCTCGCTGTCCAACTGGGAGTTCCTCACCGGCTCGCTCAGCCAGCTCGACCGGGTGTGGAAGGCCTACGGGATCTCGATCGAGGCGGCGAGCAACGGCCAGGTCGCCCACAACGACCTGCTCTACTTCCTCGCCCCCGACGGGACCGGTCGTTACCGGGTGACCCCGTTCGCGGACGAGACCTCGCAACGCGCCTACGTCCTTCCCCCCGCCACCCAGGCCCGCTGGGCCGCTGGCATCGCCGCGTATGCGGCCTCACTCACCGGGAGCTCCAAGTGACCGTTCCTGCCAGCACGACCGGGCCCCAGCCGAGCGGCTCGCCCATCCTCGCCGCCGGTGATCCCGCCGGCACCGGAGGGCCACCCGGGGAGGGCGAGGCCGCCCCGAAGCCCCCGTGGTACCGCCGACGCGGGATCCTCCTCGGCGGCGCGGTCGCGGTCGTGCTGGCGATCACGATCATCACCGACCTTCCCCAACACACTGCGCGGACCACCGAGATCGCCAACGAGCGCACCGTGCTGAGCGAGATCGACACCGACATCTCCCCGTGCACCTTCGCAGTGCAAGAGGCCTTCCAGCTCTATGCGGACGAGTCCAAGCCGTCGTTGACCGCAGGGAACCGGGCCCGCATCCCGGGCCTGCTTCGTGACGACCAGTCGGCGTGCTCGTTCACCGACAACGCGATCTTCGACCTCTCCAACATCGAGGTTCCCGGCTCAGCGGCCGGGCGCGACATCGGGGCGATCGTCACCACGGCGACCACCTGGGCGAGCTCCGACGCCCTGGCGGCCATCGAGTCCATCCAGACCCTCATCTCCTCGCCGAACAACGCCAAGGCAAAGGCGGACCTCGCCACCGCGGAGCGACTCGCCGCCGAGGACCGGGGCAAGGCCAACTCGGAGCTGGCGGCGGCGAACGTCGTCCTGAAAGCTCACCTGCCGAACCCGGCGCTCCCCCGCCTCCCGGCGCCGCCCTCCTAGGCGAGCCAAGCTCCTCCGGCTTCAGCCGGGAGGAGCGTCCTCCCCGGGGGGCTTGCTCGGCGGTCCCAACCGGCGCTCCTCACGGAGCAGCCGGTGCATCTCGACATCGGGCTGCTCCTCGTTCTGCAACCAGTGGACGAGCTCGTAGAAGATCACCGGGACGAAGACGACGCCTGCGATGAACCACAACAGCCCGGTCGTGATCTGCTGGTCGGTCGCCACGCCGATGCCTCGGCGATCGGGCGCGCTGTAAGCGGGATACCACGAGCCGTGCGACAGGCCGACGACGTAGGCGAGGATCCACACCGTCCACATGGTCAGCGCGCACAGCGCGACCCGAGACGGCCCAGCTGCGAGGCGAGGCTCGAGCGGCGGGCTCGGGAGGCATTCGAGCCACAAGGCGACGCCAGCGGGAACGAGGCTGAAAATCTCGAGGATCAAGAACAGCCGGTTGCCGGCGATGGCGTCGACCGAGGGCGGGATCCGCCACGCCACGAGGACCGCCAGCTCGACGAGCAGGAACGGTACGGCGCGCGAAAAGCCGAGCCTTCGACGCCGGGAGTCGGCGAGCCGGGCGGCCGCGGCCGAGCGACGGAAGGGCGCGGCGAGAACCACGAGCGGGGGAACGACGAGCGCGAGCACGCCGAACTGAACGGCCTCCAGGTAGCCGAGGTGACCTTCGGAGGTCACGACCGGCGGAACGAGCACCACGACGGTGGCGAGCGCCGCCCCGACTCCCGCCGCCAGTCGGGCCCGGTCGGGGTTCCAGCGGGGACTGCTCACCTCATGCCAACTGTCCTGCTCGACGGTCCTGCTCACCGGGGGGCCCACCTGCCCCCGGGGTTCAGCGGGGGTTCGAGCGTCGCTGGAAGAATCCCCACAGGCAGACGAGGGCCAGGGTCCCGATCGGGATGGCGAAGGTCAGGACCTGGGGCCCGATGAACATGTCCGTTCCCAACACTGTCACTGCCCACCCCTTGCTCGGCGGCCAAGCACTCGCGCTCTCGGACCGGCGGCGCCGGCACCGAGCAAATCACAGTACGTAGAACAGTACCCAGAACAGCGTGCTCACGAGCCCGGCGAAACCCCAGAAGTAGGTGCAGCCGTCCATGTTGGCCCGGAACAGACGAGCGGCGGGCACCTCAGAGACCGTCGTGCCCCCGTCCTCGACGATGGCCCGGCGCAGCCGAATCGAGCGAGTAAGCAGGGTCTCGAGCCAGTACGTCGACATCACGATGAGGGTGATGTTGAGCGCCGCCCAGCCGATGAAGCACGAGGCGTAGCCGCTGCTCCCCGGAAAGAACGGGAGCGCCGTCAGCTCGTAGATCTGCAGTCCGACGGCCAGCAAAGACATGAGGATCGCGCACCAGCCGGCGACCTCCCAGTCGAGGACGAGGCCGCTTCGGAACCGTGA
>JAODBN010000324.1 GCA_025463965.1 Acidimicrobiaceae bacterium | reverse complement strand
TCGTCGTTGTAGGACAGCACGACGACCTCTGCGCGCACCGCCGCCACCACCTCGGCGAGCGCCGTGGGCATCGTCCGGCGCGAGTTGAAACGGCTCTTGGTCGCCGGGTCCCTGGCGTCGACGCGCTTGCAGGCGACCCCGTAGTGCTCGGGTGCGTCCCAGGCGACCAGGGTCTCCCAGATGTGGTAGTTCGTGTAGTAGCGGTGCTGGTTGTAGGGGGGATCGAGATAGGCGAGGTCGACCCTGTCGAGCTGGTGTGCGGCCTCCAGTGCGTCGGCGTGCAGAGCCCGGCCGACGCCAGGAATCAGGTTCGGGACCCGCAGCTCGAGCGGACGGAACGAGCGTGGAGCCCACTGCTTGACGTAGGCCATCTGGACGCCCGTCGTCGAGTCGACTCGGTCCGCCGCCTCGAGCAGGCTCGTGAGCAGTACCGGGTAGAGCGGCGAGCCGCGCCAGCGGACCTCGATCGCGTTGCGAATGGCGTCGATGCGGGCGCCGTTGCTCGGCTGGAAGAACCGGGAACGATGGCAAAAGGTCTCGGTGAAGTACCCCTCGCGCGGCGCCAGCGCCGACAGCTGCGCGAGGCAGTCCTCGAGCTCCGCCACATCGAGCGAAGTGGCATCGGTTGCCACATGGCAGTCGGCGAGGACCTTCGCGTAGCGCGCGGTGTCCACCGCGGTCACGACGGCGCCCCGCCTCTTGAACTCCTGGGCGACGCGAGTCGTACCCGTGAACAGGTCGACGGCGGTCCGCGCCTTGCAGCGCTCGAGCAGCTCTCCGAGGACGGGGAGCAGCCTGCGCTTTGAGCCGAGGTACTTGATCACGGTGCCACCAGTTGGAGGCTAATGGTGATCCACCCTCGTTTCCTGAGAGGCTGGGCTGCGAGTGCTCCTGCCTGCTTTGCGGGCGCGCGGGCGGTCGATGTCCAGTCAACAAGCGATGAGGAGCGTGCGTTGCCCGACGTGATCCTGGCTACGGGCCGGGAAATGCCCCGCCCGGAGTCGGAGAGCCCGTTGCTGATTTCGGCGCTCGGCCGTCTCGGTCTCTCCGCGGCCCTGCGCTCGTGGGGTCCCGGCACCGATTGGTCAGCAGCCTCTCTCGTCGTGGTCCGCACTACCTGGGACTACACGGCCAACCGCTCCGCCTTCCTCACCTGGGCGCATGAGTGCGCGGCGGTGACCTCGTTCGTGAACCCCGTCGAGGTGCTGGCATCGAACAGCCACAAGGGCTACCTGTGCGAGCTGGCGCGCGCCGGTGTGCCGGTGGTGCCGACCAGGATGCTCGAGTGCGGGAGCGCTCTTAGGGATCAGGACGAGGCGCTCGGGCAGATCAAGGAGGAGGCGGTGGTGAAACCGGCGGTCTCCGCTGGCGCTCGCGGCACTCGTCGAGGCTCGCCGGCCGAGCTCGCCCCGCACCTGGCCGCGTTGCTGCGGTCCGGCGACGCGCTGGTCCAGCCATTCGTCGGAGAGGTGCGCGAGGGGGAGAAGTCGCTCGTATTTTTCGGAGGCGACTTCCATCACGCGGTTCGAAAGGTGCCGGCACCAGGGGACTACCGGGTCCAAGCCCTCTACGGGGGCCGGGTGGAGCCGACGAGGACGCGGCCCGTCGAGCTCGAGGTCGCTCGCGCCGCCCTGGCCCAGGTGGCGGTCCCCCTCTCCTACGCACGAGTCGACCTCGTCGAGACCTCCGAGGGCCCAGCGGTGATGGAACTCGAGCTCATCGAGCCCGAGCTGTTCCTGTCCCACCACCCGAGCGCCGCAGGTCGGTTCGCGGCGGTCCTGGCGGGGCTCGTCGGCGAACCCCCCGCCGCATCCTCTGCGAAACAGCCGTAATGGGGACCGGTGACGGCTCCGAGCAAAGTGGTTCTGTCGGTGCCTCGCGCAAGCTCGGGCTAGCCGACGGCGGCGAGCTGCTCCTGCTCGGAGCACCGAGCGGCTGGGTCCCGAGCGACCTGCCACCGACGGTCGAGTCTCGGGTCCTGCAGCGGCCCCCGAACCATGACGAGGTCCTCGGGCCGAAGAGCGTGATCGTCGCCTTCTTCTGGACGGCGGCGGACTATCGCCAACAGCTCCCGGCGCTTGCACGGGCGATCTTCCCCTCGGCCTCGCTGTGGGCAGCATGGCCGAGACGAGCGGGCGGCCATCAGAGCGATCTCACCGACGGCGTCGTCCGCGAGCCCGCCCTGCTGCTCGGCTTGGTCGACAACAAGGTGGCGGCCCTGGACGCGGACTGGTCCGCTCTTCGCCTCGTGTGGCGAAAGGAACTGCGCCACGCGCCGGCGCCACCCCGCCGCTGAACGCTCCTCTTCGACGAGCATCCTGTGATTAAGCGGCTGAGCCGACCGCCAGGTCGCTTGGCGCCGTGCGGAGGGGGCCGTGAGCTGCGCCGGTACTCTCCAGCCAGATGACAACGATGCCGGCGAGGGCGCGGGCAAGCGAGGTGTTCTGATGGCCAGAGCCGTGCGATTTGATCACTACGGCGACATCGACGTTCTCCACGTCGCAGACGTCGAGGTGCCCTCCGCTGCGCCCGGTGAGGTGGTCGTCGAGGTGAAGGCGGCCTCCATCAATCCGGGCGAGGCCTCCATTCGCAAGGGCTACATGGAGACCGTCGTCCCTGCCACGTTTCCGTCGGGCCAGGGGAGCGATCTCGCAGGCGTTGTCAGCAAGGTCGGAGACGGCGTGAAGGAGTGGACCGTCGGCGACGAGGTGCTCGGGTGGTCCTGGAGGCGCTCCAGCCAAGCCGAGTACGTCGCTGTGCCCTCTGGCCAGCTGATCCGCAAGCCCCCGGGGCTGTCGTGGCCCATCGCCGGTTCCCTCTACGTCGTTGGCGCCACCGCCTACGCCGCAGTGCGTGCCGTCGGCGCCGGTCCCGGTGACACGGTCGTCGTCTCCGCCGCGGCCGGTGGGGTGGGCTCCATGACGGTCCAGCTGCTCAAGGTGCGAGGGGCGTCGGTCATCGGCATCGCCTCCGAGGCCAACCACGACTGGCTGAGGTCGGTCGGCGTGATCCCGGTGAGCTACGGCGAGCGCCTCGCGGAGCGGGTCAGGCAAGCGGCTCCTCGAGGGGTGGACGCGTTCATCGACCTGTTCGGTCCCGAGTACGTGCAGCTGGCGGTCGATCTCGGGGTCAAGCGGGACCGTGTCGACACGGTCATCTCCTTTGCGGCCGCCGAGGAGTTCGGCGTAAAGACCGAGGGCAGCGCGGCGGCGACCAGCACCGAGGCCCTGTCAGAGATCGCGGAGCTGGTCGCATCTGGTCGCATCGAGGTGCCGATCGCCGAGACCTATCCGCTCGAGCAGGTCAGGGAGGCGTACACCGAGCTCGAGAAGCGCCACACGCGGGGAAAGATCGTCCTCATTCCCTGAGGGCAGGCCTTCCGGCCTGGCGGGGGTTCTGTAGGGCGACGACCGGCGTTGGGCCCAAGCCCACAGCGTGCCCCCAACGGGATTCGAACCCGTGTTTCCGCCTTGAAAGGGCAGCGTCCTCGGCCGCTGGACGATGGGGGCGAGCACTCCGAGCCGGCTCGAGATCCTGCTCGCGGCGCCCGGAGACTATCAGCGGAGGGCCCGCCGACCGGGAGTCGAGGAGGCCTCACGAACCCTTCGTCGCGGCCAGCTCCCACCCCGTTCCTTCGGGCGTGTCGTGCACCTGGACGTCGAGCGCCGCGAGGCCGTCGCGAACCTGGTCGGCGAGGTCGAAGCGTCGGGCCGCCCTCGCCTGGGCCCGAAGTTCGAGGAGCAGGTCGATGTAGGGACCGACCACCGCGGCCGGGTCCTGCAGGCCGCTGACGGCCAGGTGGCCGAGCTCCACCACCATCGAGCGGACGCTCGCCCGAGCGCGCTCGAGCTCGTCCCCGCCGGGGATGTCTGTCGCCCAGTCGCTGACGCGTTCCTCGAGCTCGAGCACCGAGCGGATCGCAGCCTCGGCGTCTCGGTCCGCCGTCGCCTGGGCGAAGCGGGCCTCGCTGTCGCGCACCAGCTGGACGAGGGGCGACGTGCCGCTGGCGGTGGGCGCGAAGTCGGGCGCCAAAGGCCCGGCGTCGACGCGCTGTCCGACAGCGCCGGCTCCGCCCGGGCCGGCGTACGACATCGACACGAGCGCGGCGATGGTCGTCAGCGTCCCCGAGGTCAGCTCGACCGAGTGTCCCGCTCGGCGGACGGTCACCACGCCGAGCCCGCCCACCGTGGCAGTTCCCGCGGCGAGGTCGAGCAACAAGGAGGTGTGCTCGT
Organism: Acidimicrobiaceae bacterium; assembly: GCA_025463965.1. Classification (GTDB taxonomy): domain Bacteria; phylum Actinomycetota; class Acidimicrobiia; order Acidimicrobiales; family Bog-793; genus JAODBN01. The sequence continues at coordinate 7,914 of JAODBN010000324.1, read as the reverse complement.
CGATCCCGAGCACGAACGCGTCCTCGGGGAGCTGAGCCTCAAGAAGCCGGAGACGCCGCTCGCCGAGGTAACAAAAGCGGGTGTCGTGAGTGCCGCCCTCGGCGTTGTTGTAGTGAGGCACAACGGCGACCTTCAGGCCGGCGCGCGCCAACAGGTCCAGTCCCTCCAGCCAGTGAGGTTCCTCCCCGACCTTGTAGATCTCATAGACCGGGACGGTGAAGGCGCCGAGCGTCAGGGCGGCGGCACTGGCGAACACCACCGCGCCGCCGTGGTCCAGCTTCTCGGCGAGCAGCTGGGGAACCACGCTCGTGCGCCAGTGCTCGAGGGCATAGGTGGGGCTGCCCGGGCCGGAGAAGATGTAGCGCGCTCGGCGAAGCGCGGAAGTCAGCCGTTCCGCTGCGAGCGGGTCGGCTGGGTATTCCGACCCTCCCGCCAGGCCTCCCACCTCGAGTGGGGTTCCGAGGCTCTCGGCGAAGTAGGCGACGGCGCGCGCCGCGAGCTCGTTCGAGTTCTCCTGGAAGCCGAATGGGGTGGCGAGGAGCAGGCTCGGTACGGGAGCGGGGCCGAGCCTTGCCAGGGCGGAGCGGTGGACCTTGACCATCGTCGGAGCCAGCTCGCCCGAGCCCATCAGCAGTAAGAGGCGCGCCGGGGCCACCGCTTCGCTCTTCACCCCGTCGACTTGGGCCCCGGCGGGCTTGACGATCACGGTCCCTCCGGAACGGGCGTGCCGTCCCACCGCAGGCCTCCGAGCGGCTCTCCCCAAGGATCATCGGGGACTTCGTCGTCCGCGCCGGGGAGCGGGGGCGGCAGGAGCCCCGAGAGCGCGTCGACCACCTCGCTTTGCAGGAAGGAGAGGTAGCTGTAGCAGACCCATTGGGAGTAGTCGGGGTCGTCCTCGTCGATCTCGCCCTGGTCCTCGCTGACCCCGAGCGTCGTGCCGATCACGAGCCGGAGTTCGTTGAGCGCCGCCATCCAGGACTCGAGCTCCTCGGCGCTCAGGTTGCTGGCCGATGCGGTCGACTCGAGAAGCTGGAGAGCCGACCGGTGGTGCTCGAGCAGCTCGCTGCGAGCGAGGTCGACGTACGCGCGCTCTTGCTCGTCATCGCGCGGATAGGCCGGAGGGAGCAGGCGCCGGAGCGAGTCGGGCACGGCCGCGTCGTCGGCGGGTCGGTCCTCGAGCGAGCTCAGCAGCTCGTCGAGCTGTGCCGGAAGGCTCGCCAGGAGTTCGCGCTCGGGCGCGGGCAAGTGCAGTTCGAATCCCCCCCGCCCATCCGGGCGCACCCGGCGGCGGTTGGCGCGGAACATCACTCGGACTGCTCCATCGTCGCCCACAGGCCGTGGCGGTGGAGCCGCTGGACGTCTGCTTCGGAACGCTCTTTGGTCCCGCTCGACACGACGGCCCGACCCCGATGGTGGACGTCGAGCATGAGCTTTGTCGCCTTCTCCATCGAATAGCCAAAGAGCTTCTGCAGCACGTACGTCACATAGCTCATCAAGTTGACCGGGTCGTTCCACACGATCACCAGCCAAGGGCGGTCTCGGCGCGTCTCGTCGCTGGTTTTCTCGGTGGATTTGAGGTCGGGGTCGGCCTCGACCGGGGCGGTCGCCTGGCGCCCGGCCGGCGCGCTCACGACGAGGAGGCCGCAGTCGCCGGCTCTCCCGCGAGCGCCAGCCTCGGAGCGTGCGCGGCGATTGGCTCGGGCGCCCCTTGCTCGAAGCAACCCAAGTAGTGGGCGACCGCAACACACCACAGCAGGGTCGCACCCGTCATGTGGAGCTCCACGACCCAAGGGGAGTCGTGAAGGGCGTACTGGGTGTAGCCGAGCACCCCTTGGAGGGCGAGCAGCTCCATGAAGATCCTGGCTCTCCGCTGCACAGCCCCGGGTGCTCGCGCGTGGTGGAGCGCGAACAACGTCGCCAGGCTCACTCCTATGAGAAAGAGCGCCAGCGTCGAGTGCAGTTCGGCCGCATCGCGAAAGGCGACGGGGAAGCGCTTGGCTCCGACGCCGCCGGCGTGAGGGCCCGATCCGGTCACCACGGTGCCGGCGAGGACCGTCACAGAGAGCGCCGCGAACTGGAGCCGCGTCAGCCAGAGCAGGTCGTTGCCGACGAGCGGGCGCCCGGTGCTCGGGCCGTGGAGGTTCCGATGACGTAGCACGATGGCGACGGCCAGCACTCCCAGGGTGAGGACGAAGTGCAGCGCCACGAGCCACGGGTTGAGTTTGAACAACACGACGAGCCCCCCGAGCACGACCTGGCCGGCGAGCCCGGCGAGGACGATGCCGGACAGCACCATCAGGTCGCGGCGGCGGGGGCTACGCCACCAGGCGGCGAGGAAGATGACGATGGAGACCACGCTGACAGCCACCGTTACCAACCGATTCGAGAACTCGACCCGGGAGTGGAACGAGGAGCTGGCGATGAGGTGGCCCTGAGAGCAGGTGGGCCAGTCCAGACAGCCGAGCCCCGATCCCGTCAGACGGACCGCCCCCCCGGTGACGACAAGGAGGGCGTAGCAGACGACGAGGAGGGAGGCGACCTTGGAGAAGGCCGACGGGCTGATCCGGGTCGGGCGCACCGTCCGTCCATGCTACGAGGCCCAGTGGTGCCCGTGGTCAGCTCGAGAAGCGGAACCGCCAGGCGGCAACACAAGGCGCGGCAACGGCCCAGGCGGCGAGCACCCACCAGGACTCTGGCGACACCGCGCTGCCATGCCCGAGCGCCTGGTGGAAGGCGTTGCCGAGCGCGGTCACAGGCAGCAGTCGGGAGACCGTGGCGAAGCCTCCGAGCCGAGCGAGCGGGAACATGATCCCGGAGATCCCGAGGAAGAGCACGTAGAGCCCGTTGGCGACCGCCAAGGTGGCCTCTGCTCGGAGCGTACCCGCCATCAAGAACCCGAGCCCGGCGAAGCCGACGGAGGCGAGCAGCGCGGCGGCCACCACGGCGCCGGCCGCGGCCGCATGCGGCCGCCAGCCGAGGCCAAGCGCCACGGCGCCGAGCACGACCACCTGGGCGAGCTCGACGACCAGTACGGCGGCGGCCTTCGCCGCAAGGAGGGTCGCCGGGCGCATCGGGGTGGAACCGAGCCGCTTGAGCACACCCCAGGACCGTTCGAAGCCGGTGGCGATCGCGAGATTGACCATCGCGGTCGACAGGATGGCCAGGCAGAGAGCGCTCGGCGCGAAGAAGTTGACTCGGGAAGCCGTCCCGGTCGAGATGATCGGCGCCTCTGAAAAGAGGACCAGCCCGGCGAGCGGGATCAGGAATGTGAGGAGCAGCCGCTCCCCCTGCTCCAAGGTCATCCGCACCTCCTCGACGGTCTGGGCCCGTAGCCCGCGCGCGCTCACGCCGGATGCTCCGTGTCCTCGTGGCGCGTGATCAGGTCCAAGAAAACCTCCTCCAGGCGCCGACGGCCGGCACGCAGCTCTCCAAGGACGACGTCGCGCTCTGCCAACCAGGCGGTCAGCGTGGCGATCGCGGCCGGTTCGGGCGCCCGTGCGACCCGGTACTCGCCGGTGCGTTCCTCGGTCACGACGGCCTCCAGTCGGGAGGACAGCGAGTCGAGGTCCAGCCCGGCAGCGGCACCGAAACGGATCTCCTCGGCGCCGCCCCCGAGCTCCTCGGGTGCACCCGAGGCGACGACCCGGCCCGCCACCAGCAGGACGACCCGGTCGGCGAGGCGCTCGGCCTCCTCCAGCTCGTGGGTGGTGAGCAGCACGCAGACCCCCTCGGAGCGCAGCCGCTCGAGCACCGCCCGAACTGCGAGACGACCCTCTGGGTCCACTCCGGCGGTCGGCTCGTCGAGGAGCACCACCCGCGGACGTCCCACGAGGGCGAGCGACAGAGCGAGCCGCCGACGCTGGCCGCCCGAGAGCCGCTTTGCGGGGACGTGGGCCACCTCCGAGAGGCCGAGGAGCGAGATCAGCTCGTCGGGCTCTGCAGGCGACGGGTAGTACGAAGCAAAGAGGCGCAGCGCCCGAGTCGGGCTCATCTGCGGGTAGGTGCCCCCCTCCTGGAGTGCCACGCCGAGGCGCAAGGCGAGCTGGGCCCGCTCGCGCACCGGATCCAGCCCGAGCACCGTCACGTTCCCCGAGTCAGGCCGCAGATAGCCCTCGAGCGTCTCGATGGTGGTGGTCTTGCCCGCCCCGTTCGGCCCGAGAAGGCAGCAGATCTCGCCCGAGCGGGCGGAGAAATTGACGCCGTCGACAACCGTCCGGCCACGCCGGCGCACGACGAGGTCACTGACCACGATCGCCTCGCCGAATTGCTGGCTCACCGGGAGCGAGGCGCCTCGAAGCGGTAGCCGAGTCCCCGGATGGTGGTGATCAGGCGGGGCTTTGATGGGTCCTCTTCGATGCGCGAGCGGAGGCGCTTGATGTGGACGTCGAGGGTCTTCGTGTCGCCTACGTAGTCGATTCCCCACACCCGATCGATGAGCGAGTCCCTCGTGACGACCCGGCCCGCCGAGTTGAGCAGCTGCTCTAAGAGCTCGAACTCCTTCAGGGGCAGCTGGACCTCAAGGCCGCGCACGGTGCACTCGTGGCGTTCGGGGTCGAGCCGAACCTCGCCCACCTCGAGCGCCGAGTCCACGGGCGCCGGGACGGTCGCCACCGCCGCGGACACCGCGGGGACCGGACCTGTCATGTCCGGCCGGCCACTCTCGCCGCGCGGGATCCGCCGCAGCACGGCACGCATGCGAGAGACGAGCTCGCGCAGTCGATAGGGCTTGGCGACGTAGTCGTCGGCGCCCACCTCGAGCCCGACGACGGTGTCGATCTCGGTCGACTTGGCCGTGACCATGATGATCGGCACGCCCGAGCGGCTGCGGATCGTCCGACACACGTCGAGGCCCGAAAGCTTGGGCAGCATCACGTCAAGGAGGACCAGGTCAAAAGGCTCGGCGTCGAAGCGCTCCAGGGCCTCGTATCCGTCCCGGGCGACGGTGACCGCGAATCCTTCGCGTTCCAGTCCGATCACGAGGGCGTCGACGAAGGACTCCTCGTCCTCAGCGAGCAGGACCGAGACCGTTGTTTCCGAGACCCGCCGCCCGCCTTCTCCGGTCAACTCAGGCCTCCGCTCGCAGCGGGAGTCGAAGCGTAAAGGTGGCGCCCTCTCCCTCTCGCGAGTCGACGTGGATCGACCCATGGTGGTTCTGGGCGACGTGGCGGACGATGGCGAGCCCGAGGCCGGTGCCTCCCGTGGAGCGGCTCCTGCCCTGATCCACCCGGTAGAACCGCTCGAACACGCGCTCGAGGTCCCGTGCGGGGATTCCCACGCCCTTGTCGGTGACTGCTACTACAACCTCTTCGCCAACGACTCGCCCGCGGCACTCGACCGTGCCGCCTTCGTAGGAGAACTTCACCGCGTTCTCCATCAAGTTGTAGACGGCCGAGGTCAGCTGGCGACGGTCGCCGAGAACGGCGACGGGGGGGACCGGCTCATCGAGGAGGACTTCGACGTTCCGGTGCTCCGCCGAGGCTCGGACCCGCTCTGCGGCTTCGGCCATCACGAGGTTGACCAGCACCGGCTCTCGTGGCGGGGACTCTTCGCTCTCGATCCGGGAAAGGTCGAGCAGGTCGTCGATGATGCGCGAGATCCGAAACGCCTCTGTGTGGATCCGTTGAGCGAGCCGCTTGGAGACTTCCGGCTCGGTCTCCTCGAGGAGTGTCTCGGCAAGGAGCCCGATGGCGCCCATGGGCGTCTTCAGCTCGTGGCTTACGTTGGCCACGAAGTCGCGACGGACCTCCTCGAGGCGGCGCCGCTCGGAGACGTCCTCGATGACGGCGATCACCCCGAGCGCCCGCTGGCCGTTGTCCAAGCTCTGGGTGCGGACCGCAAGGGTGCGCCGAGGCGGCCCGTACAGCTCGAGGGTGCGCTCCTCGGAAGCTCCGGGGGCGGTCGCTGCCAGAAGTTCGTCGACGGCCTGGGCGGCGAGGGCGTCACCGTGCCGATTGCCCATCAGCGCGATCGCCCGAATGTTGCGGAAGACCGGGTCACCGTGCTCGTCGCACACGATGACGGCCTGGGGGAGGGTGTCGAGGGCGCGCCGCAGTCGGATGGCATCCGCACTGGACTCTGCCACCGCCTCCGCGGCCCGATCCGTCGCCCGTTCCACCTGGCCGAGCGCTTCCTCCAGCCGGCGCGGATCTCGGGCCGGCGTCTCTCCGCCAAGGCGTGCCGTGAGCGCGATCATCCGTTGACGCAGCGGTCCCTCATTCCGCTTGCGCCCGAGCCGGTAAGACAGTGCCAAGAGCACCACCGCCACGGCCGCAGCGATCCCGAGGTCCAGCGCAGAGGCCTCAACAGCGCCGATCACCGTCTGGTCACCGCCTGGTCGCCGAGTACTGCACGCCTCCAGCATGGCAGCTTCGCTCGTCGCCGTGCCCCTTGAGTGCCGCCGGCGCCGGCGCTACTCTCTCGCCGGAGCGACCCTTCGGGGCCTCCTTCTCGGGCCGGTCGGCCCTTCTCTCGGCGAGGCGCCTTCCGCCCGCCCTCCTGTGTCCGCCGGCTTCGTGCCGGCACGGACCCGGGTAGCCGATGACGGCGCCCGGGATCGGGAGGTTCCCATGTCCCACCTCGTCCCCGAGGGCGTCCGGCTGTTCGCCGGCGTCGTCACCCTCAACCCGAGCTCGTCCGGCCTGCCCGGGACGAGCGAGCTCCAGAGCCTGGCGAACGGCCTCGGATGGTGGGGCCTGATTGCCTCGCTGGTCGGGCTCGTCGTCGGCGCCGCTACCTGGGCACTCGGTGCTCACTCGAACAACTATCAGCACGCCAGCACGGGTCGGCGGGCTGTCCTTGTGTCCGGGGCCGCCGCGCTCGTGATCGGTGCCGCGCCGAGCGTGCTCAGCTTCTTGTTCTCCGCCGGCCAGTCGTTCCACTGAGGGGGTCGCGGCAGTGTTCCTCCCCTCTCCAAGCTCGGGCCTCGGGATCGGTGGGCTGCTCGCGGGCCCGCTTGTCTCAAGCCTTCTCTCGGGCCTTACCAAGTGGGTCATCGCGGGGACCGCATCGTTCGTCTCCTCACTCGGTGGGGTGCTCGGGGCGACGACCGCGCCGGACTTCGGTGGCGGGTTCACCGAGGTGCTCTCGGCAGTGGGCAAGGTCGGCGCGGTCCTCTCCCTGCCATTCTTGATCGCCGCGGTGATCCAGGCGATCGTGCGCCAGGACCTCGGGCTGCTTTTGCGTGCCGCCTTTGTCCGGCTTCCCGTTGCCTTCCTCCTTGCCGGCGCGGGCACCGAGATCGTCTCCCTGGCGCTCGGCGCGACCGACGAGTGCTGTGCAGACCTCGTCCGCCTGGGCGGGGGCGGCACCCAGCATCTGGTCGGCCACGTCGTCAGCTTGCTGGCGGGGACGGGGCCGCAAGCGCCGTACTTCAGTGGCTTCGCCGGGCTCTTCGTGGCTTTGGCGGCTGCCGCGGTCGCGCTCTTGTTATGGCTCGAGCTGGCCGTGCGCTCGGCGGCCGTGGCGGTGGCCACGCTGTTCCTCCCGTTGGCGCTCGCCGGGCTTGTGTGGAGCGCCACCGCACATTGGGCGCGCAGGCTTGCCGAGACGCTCGCCGGGCTGATCCTCGCCAAGCTCGTGATCGTCGGCGTACTGGTGCTCGCAGGCAATACCCTCAGCCCGCAGAACGGCGCATCGGGCCTGGTGGAAGGGGTCGCCCTGCTCCTGCTAGCCGCGCTCTCTCCCTTCACCCTCCTGCGCCTCTTGCCCATGGTCGAGTCCGGCGCCATCGGCCACCTCGAAGGCACCGGTCGCCGCGGTGCCCGGCTTGCCCTCGGCGCAGCACAGGCCGGAGCCGCCGGCCTCGAGCTGGCGGGCGCCCACAGCGCCTCGTCGGGGGGCCAAGTCGTGCACAGCGTTCCCTGGGCCGAGGGCGGCGTCCGTCTTGACGATCCCGGGATCCTTGCAGAGGCGCGC
>JAODBN010000318.1 GCA_025463965.1 Acidimicrobiaceae bacterium | reverse complement strand
CGATCAGGTAGAGGTCTTCGGGAAGCCCTGAGACGAGTCGGTGGATGGGCCGCACGGCGAGCTGCTCCTCGGTGAGCTCCACGAGGTACGCCATCACCGCGTCGTAGTCGCCTGGCGCGTCGCCTGTGGCCGACCGCCGCTCGCCGCGGTAGAAGATCGCGGTCTCGTAGCGGTGGTGGCCGTCGGCGATCACGACGGGGGTGCTGGCGACGAGCGCCTGGATCTCGCTCAGCACCGCGGGGTCGTTCACCGGCCAGCACTCGTGCATGACACCGTCGTCGTCGGTGGCGGCCATCGGAGCGGGGAGGTTGCCCACCGCCGCGATGCAGGCGGCGGAGAGCCCCTCTGCGAGCGACAGGCCCCAGATGGGGGAGAGGTTGGCTCGACAGGCACGGAGAAGGTCTAGGCGGTCGCCTTTGGGCTTCGGCATCGTCCGCTCGTGCGGGAGCACTTCGCTGCCGCCGACCACGTCGAGGTCGAGCGCCCCGATGACGCCCGTCGTGGAGCGCTCGGTGCCGTCTTCCTCGACGAATCGCATCCGGTAGACGTAGAAGGTGGGGACGTCGTCGCGAAGAAGCGCCCCCTCGTGCTGCCAGGCCTCGAGCAGAGCTGCAGCGGCCGCGTAGCGGTCGAGGCCCGCCGCCTCGTCGGGAACGGGAAGCTCGACGCGAATCGAGTTGTAGGGGCTGCGCGCCGCGAGCCGGGCACGCTCGGCTTCGTCGACCACGTCGTAGGGGGGCGCCACCACCTCGGCGGTGGGAGCTGACTGGGCGTCGTAACGGAGGCCGGGAAACGGCGCGAAGCGAGGCATCTCCCCTGCGTAGCACACTGGCGGCCGTGCCTCGCAAGCCGAGCCGTGCCTGAAGGGCGCCTCGCTCGGCGATGATGGCGAGATGGACGATGACTGCTGGCTGCTCGACCTGGACGGCGTGGTCTGGCTCGCCGACGAGCCGATCCCCGGAGGCGCGGAAGCGGTGTCGCTGCTGCGTTCGAGCGGCCGGCGGGTGGTCTTCTTCACGAACAACTCCTACGCGCCGCACGCCAGCCAGGTGGACAAGTTGCGGCGCTTCGGTCTCGAGGCCGAGCCGGACGATCTTCTGGGCTCGGCCCAGGCGGCGGCTTCGTGCTGTCAGCCGGGCGAGCGGGCGCTCGTCCTCGGCGGGCCGGGAATCCTGGAGGCGCTGACCGAGCGCGGCGTGCACACCGAGCAGATCACCGACGACCTCGAGCCACTGGGCGCGCACGCGCCCTCGGCCGACGTCGTCGTGGCGGGGATCGACCTCGCGCTCACGTACCGGCGCCTCAGCGTCGCCACCACGGTCGTGCGACGCGGGGCTCGCCTCGTGGCCACGAACGACGACGCCACCTTTCCCTCGCCCGAAGGGATCGTTCCCGGTGCGGGGTCGATCCTCGCGGCGCTGCGGACCGCGACGGGGGTGGAGGGGATCATCGCCGGCAAGCCCTATCAGCCCGCGGCGGCGTTGGTGCGTGAACGGCTCGGGCGGGTCACGACCGTCGTCGGAGACCGGCCCTCGACCGACGGACTGCTCGCAGAGCGCCTCGGGGCACGCTTCGCCCTCGTGCTCAGCGGGGTCACCCCACCCGATCACGGCAAGCTCGAGGCCGAGCCCGACCTGGAAGCTCCAGACTTGCTCTCGCTCGTGCGCGCGGTCGTGGGGGGCGATGCCTGAGCGAGCGATCGCCACGATCGCCCTTTGCGCTCGCCCGAAGCAATAGGCGCCTTCAACCCGACGGGCCTGAGCGGCGCGCGCTTGTCGGTCCTCGCGATGCCAGCACCGCTCGTCGACGCGGGGTCGCTCGGCGCTCTCCGGGCGCGCCGGACCCGTCGTACCCAGGCGGTACGCTGGTCAAATGGACTCCCGGGATCTGAAAGACATACTCCGGCGATACCTCAATCTCGGTGCCGGGCTGACGGGAGTTCGTCGCGAGGAGATCGAGGACCTGCTGCGCGAGCTCGTGAGCCCCGAGGGCAGCCGGCGTGAGCGCGTCGAAGAGATGGCCGAGGACTTGTTGTCTCGGTCCCGTCGCTCGGCAGAGCACGTGGCGAACCTCGTGCGCGAAGAGATCCGCCGTGAGCTTGAGGCAAGGGCTTCGCGGCGCCGCGGCGAACTGATCGACGTGGTCGAGCGCGCGGTGCACCTCCTCGGGGACCTGTTCGGCACCTATCGACCGACCGGACGCCAGAACCAGGCCGACCGCGAGCCTTCCGAGCCTCGCGGTTCGAGCGCGAGCGATGCAGTGACGAGCGCTGCCACCGAGACCCCGGCCAAGCGGGCTCCTGCAAAGCGCGCTGGCGGCACCAGGACGCCCGCCAAAAAGGCTTCGGCGCCCCGGGCCACCGCACGCAAGGCACCTGCTCGGGGAGCGGGGGCGACTGCCGGAACGCCCGCGACCAAGCGCGCGGCCAGTGCGAAGAAGGCCCCGGCGAAGCGCACGGCGACGAAGGCGGCGGCCGCATCGAAGAAAGCCGTCGCCAAGAAGACGGCCGGTACCGCCACCAAGCGCACGGCAGCGAAGAAGGCCCAGTCCGGACCTCGCGGCTCTGCCACGTCGAACCGCCGGTCGGAGTAGCCCGATCGAGCGCCGCCCGAGGGCGGCAGAAGACGCCGCGGACCATGCCCGCGGCGGCATCATTGCCGAGGCCGGCCCTTCTTGCGAGGATGGCGCCATGAGCGCGCAGCCCAAGGGGCGGATCGCCCTGGTCGTGAACCCGGCGCGAGAGGGGACAGAGCAGCTCGCGGCA
>JAODBN010000301.1 GCA_025463965.1 Acidimicrobiaceae bacterium | reverse complement strand
CTCGAACCGCATCCGCATGCCGCTCTCGTTCGGGGGCATCTCCTCCGAGCAGCTGAACGAGGTGCGCCGCTACCTCGAGGTTCCCTGTGCCGGCCTCGCCGCGCAGCGCCGCACCGAGGCAGACCTCGAGGAGCTCGGGCGCATCGTGGCCGAGTTCGAGGCCGAGGCCGACCCCGGCCGCCGGGTCCGCATCGACTCGCGCTTTCACGTGGCCGTCGCCCGCGCCACGGGGAACCCCCTGTTCGGCCGCCTCGTGGAGGATCTGCGAAGCGCCGTCGAGGAGCAGTCGCTTGCAGTCTCGTTGGCCCCCGGGCGTCGCGCCGAGGCCACCTCCGAGCATCGCGAGCTGTTCGAGGCGATCTTGGCATCCGACTTCGAGGCGGCCGAGAAGCTGATGTCATCGCACCTCGAGCATCTCGGCCACTCGATGGCCGCGCTCGTGCATCGCGACGGCCTGGAACCTTTCCCAAAGGTGCCGGGTCAGGAAGGAAAGCGATCATGAAGATCATCCGCACCGTGCTCGGGGACGTCCCCGCCGAGCAGGCGGGCATCACTTTGACCCACGAGCACCTCCTGTACGCCTACCCCGGTGCCGATCTCGACCACCGCGCCGCGTTCGACTTCGAGGAGATCGTCGACCGCGTCGCCGGCGACCTGCGCAACGGGCGCGAGAGCTACGGCATCGGCACGGTCATCGAGATGACCCCGGCGGAGGTCTACCGCCATCCACCCCTGATGCGCGCCGCCGCCGAGCGAAGTGGTGTCAACGTGGTCGCGGTGACCGGCTTCTTCCCGCAGTCGATGGGACTTCCCTACTACTGGCGGCGCCAGACCGTCGAGGAGCTTGCCCAGTTCTTCGTGACGGACCTGACCGTCGGGATGATGTGGTCCGGGAGCCAGACCGGCATCAAGGCCGGCGCGCTGAAGATCGCCACGGGTGGTGAAGGCGTGGCGACGACGCCGTCTCCGGCGGGTCCCGACGGCCTTCGCATCACCGCCCTCGAGCAGCGGGTGATCCGTGCCGTCGCCCGGGCACAGCGCGAGGTCGGCTGCCTGATCAACACCCACACCGACCCCAACGACTATGCGGTGACCAACCCCGGCATCGAGCAGCTCGACCTGCTGGCGGACGAGGGTGCCGATGTGTCCAAGGTGATCATCGGCCACGCCTTCATCCAGAACACGGGCATGCACCAGCTGTACGAGATCGCGGATCGAGGTGCCACGTTGAACGTGGACCACATCGGCATCCCTTGGAAGCACGGGAGCACGGACGAGCTCGACGGCATCTTGGCCGACCAGATCGTCGATCTCGTCGAGCACGGCTACGCCGACCGCATCACTTTCTCCTACGACCGCTGGTTCTTCAACCCGCGGGCCAAGGTGACCGATCTCGACCCGGAGTTCCTCAACGCACGGGTGCCGATCGGCTACTTCTTCGACTCCTTCGCTCCCCGGCTCTTGAAGATGGGCCTTTCCGAGGACGTGATCCGCCAGATTCTCGTCGACAACCCACGGCGCCTGTTGTCCATTGATGCCTGAGGTGACGCGGGCGGCCCAGCCCGGTGGGAGCGCCAGCCCTTCGGTCGCCCTCGGCGCCGAGCTCGCCGAGGCCACGGCGCGCCTCGTCGACATCCCTTCGGTGAGCTTCGACGAGCACGCCATCGCGAAGGAAGTGGCGGCCCAGCTCGGGCGCCACCCGTGGCTGTCCCTGCAGCGCGTCGGCGAGAACCTGGTCGCTCGGACCGAGCTCGGGCGGCCGGAACGGGTGCTGTTCGCCGGGCACCTCGACACCGTGCCCGGCGAGCCGGGCGTGCGTCTCGAGGACGGTCGCGTCACCGGCCTCGGAGCCTCGGACATGAAGGGCGGTCTGGCGGTCCTGTTGTGGCTGGCCGGGGCGGTGCCCGAGCCGGCATTCGACCTGACCTTCGCCTTCTACGTCGCCGAGGAGGTCGCCCAGGTCCACAACGGCCTGGCCGAGATCGAGCGGGACCGGCCGGAGCTCTTGCGGGCGGACGTGGCGATCGTCGCCGAGCCGACCGGCGGCATGATCGAGGCCGGCTGCCAGGGTTCGCTGCGTCTCGAGCTCGTCCTCGAGGGCCGACGTGCCCACACCGCGCGGCCATGGATGGGCGAGAACGCCATCCATCGGCTCGCGCCCGTGCTCGAGGTGCTGGCGGCCTACCGTGCACGCGAGCCCGAGCTCGACGGGTGCCGCTATCGCGAGTCGCTGCAGGCCGTGGGCCTTACCGGGGGTGTGGCCGGAAACGTCGTTCCGGACGCCGCGTCGGTGCTCATCAACCACCGGTTCGCCCCGGACCGCACCTCGAGCGAGGCGCTCGCCGAAATCGAGAAGCTCTTCGCACCGTACCTGCGCGCCGGGGAGGAGCTGCGGGTGCTGGACGTAGCGGAGGGCGCCCCGCCGAGCCTGGACCACCCGCTGCTCGCCGGGCTCGTGCGCGCCGTCGACGCCCCGCCTCGGGCCAAGCTCGGCTGGACCGATGTGGCACGGCTGTTCGCGGCCGGCGTCCCGGCGGTGAACTTCGGCCCGGGCTCGCCCGAGCTCGCCCACACCCCCGGCGAGTGGGTCGAAGCCGACGAGCTGGCCCGGGTGGCCGGAGCGCTGCACGAGTTCGTGCTTGGAGGGGGCAGGTCCGTCCCGTCGTGAGCCGGCCTGATCCACTGGCGCGCGGCGTCGGCGGTTTCTCGGCCGGGGCAGCGGGCGCGTACTTGTTGGTGGGGCTTCCCGACGGGATGCTCGGAGTCGCGTGGCCGTCCATCCGTGCCAACCTGCACCTGCCCCTCGACGCGCTCGGCGTCCTGCTCCTGGCCTCCACCGCCGGCTACCTGACCACCTCGGCCACCAGCGGTGCGATGCTTCGGCGCTTCGGGATCATCGCCGTGCTCTGTGCGGCCACGCTGGTCCAAGCAGGGGGCGCGGCCGGTCTTGCGGCGGCGCCCGCCCTGCTCGTGCTCGTGGCCGGTTCGGCGCTGCTCGGCATTGCCGGCGGGGCCATCGATGCGGGGCTCAGCTCGGCCGTCTCGCTCGGCGCGCGCCCGAGCTTTCTCAACCTGCTGCACGCCGTCTACGGAGTCGGCGCAGCGGTCGCGCCGCTGGCCGTTCTGCTCGCCGTGCACCTCGCCTCCTGGCGGCTGGCGTACGTCGCCCTCGCCGGTGCCCAGGGGGCCCTCGCGCTCGTGTGGGCGAGTCATCTGCGGCGCGGGCAGGTCTTCGCCGGCCTGGCCCACGCGGACTCCGAGCCGCTGCGCAAGAACGGCATCCTCGCCCTCAGCATGGGTGCGTTCTTCCTCGCCGCCGGGCTTGAGTTCGCCACGGCCTCCTGGGCCGCGAGCTACCTCGACTCTCGCCTCGGCAAGGGTTCGATCCTTGTCGGCGTCGGTGTCGTTGCCTACTGGGTCACCCTCGCCGGCTCGCGCTTTGGGGCGGCATCGGCGCCGTCGCGATGGGGACCGGCGATGCTCGCCCCCGCCGGAGCTGCGCTGGCCGCGGCGGGCGCAGCGCTCGTGTGGAGCCTGCCCGCCGCGGGCGCAATCGCCGGCTTTGCCCTGCTCGGGTTCGGCATCGGACCGATCTACCCGGCCCTCGCACTGCTGACCCCCGAGCGAGTGGGACGCGGTGCGGCACCGTCGGCGATGGGATGGCAGCTAGCAGCGGGCAGCCTGGGATCCTCGGCCTGCTCGGCCGTGGCCGGGGTGGTCCTCCAGCAGGTGGGGCTCGGGGCGACCGGTCCGATCCTGCTCGTGCTCGCGCTCTCGTGCGCAGCGGTGCTCCTCGTGCTCCACCGCATGGCACCCGTGGCCCCGGCGCTCGTCGGCGAGCCGGTGTGAGCCCGGTCGGCACGATCGACTGGGGAGGCACCTGGATCCGAGCCGCCCTGATCGAAGAGGGCGTCCGAGTAAGCGAGATCGCCCGGGCGCGTCGCCCCGACTCGGCGTCCAGACAGATCGAGCTCGTGGCCGGCCTCCTCGACGCCCTGTCCGAGGGATCGGCTCGTCCCGATGCGGTCGGGGTGGGCGTGGCGGGGGTCGTGCGCGAGGGGGGCCGGATCGCTTCGGCGGGCAACCTCGGGCTCGGCGGCGCGGAGCTCCAAGCAGACCTCGCCGCCCGTCTCGCACTTCCGGTCCGGGTGGTGAACGACACCCAGGCCGCGGCGCTCGCCGAAGCGCGGGCATCCGGCCGCGCCGGCACCCTGGTCCTTTTGAGCGTGGGCACGGGCATCGGCGGGGCGATCGTGGCCGACGGGCGGCTCGTCCCGGGCCGCGGCGCGGCCGGGGACTTCGGCCACACCCCCGTGATGTTGGATGGCCCGCGCTGCATCTGCGGAGGGAGCGGCTGTCTCGAGCAGGTCGTCTCGGGCCGGGTCCTCGACGAGGTTGCCCGGACCCTCGCCGGGCGGGGGGAGTCGTCGTTTCTTGCCGGGCTCGCCAAGGACCGCCCGCCGCACGGCGGCGATCTCGAGGATGCCGCTGCCGACGGGGACCCCTCAGCCCGACAGGCTCTCGAGCAATCGGCCGGGGCGCTCGTCACCGGGTTGCGGGCCGTCGCCGCGGCGTTGGACCCCGACGTG
>JAODBN010000326.1 GCA_025463965.1 Acidimicrobiaceae bacterium | reverse complement strand
TGCTTCCTGCCCGGCGTCGGACCGGGGCAGCGGTACGGCTACCGGGTGCGCGGCCCGCACGACCCGGAGGCGGGGCTGCGGTGCAACCCGGCCAAGCTGCTGATCGACCCCTACGCCAAGGCGATCGACGGCCAGGTCACCTGGAACCCGGCCGTCTACGGGTACCCGCTGGGAGACGACGACCGCAAGCGCAACGACGACGACAGTGCCCCCTTCATCCCGAAGTCCGTGGTCACCAACCCGTGGTTCGAGTGGGGAGACGACCGCCCGCTGCGCACCCCCTGGCACGAGACCGTGCTGTATGAGGCGCACGTCAAGGGCATGACGATGCGCCACCCCGAGGTGCCAGGGAACCTGCGGGGCACCTACGCAGGCATGGCGCATCCCGCCGTGATCGAGCACCTGACCCGGCTGGGCGTCACCGCGGTGGAGCTGATGCCGGTCCATCACTTCCTGCACGACCATCACCTGACCGACCAGGGCCTGCGGAACTACTGGGGATACAACTCGATCGGCTTCTTCGCCCCGGACGCCGGCTACTCGGCGTGGGGGGTGGAGCGGGTGACCTCGGAGTTCCAGTACCTGGTGAAGACGATGCACCAGGCGGGGATCGAGGTGATCCTGGACGTCGTCTACAACCACACCGCCGAGGGCAACCACCTGGGCCCGCTGCTGTCGTTCAAGGGCATCGACAACTCCGCGTACTACCGGCTCACCGACGACCAGCGGTACTACTTCGACACCACCGGCACTGGGAACTCGCTGAATATGCGGCACCCGCACGTGCTGCAGCTGATCATCGACTCGCTGCGCTACTGGGTGACCGAGATGCATGTCGACGGATTCCGCTTCGACCTCGCTGCCAGCCTGGCGAGGACCCTGCACGAGGTCGACCGCCTCTCCGCCTTCTTCGACCTCATCCAGCAGGACCCCGTCATCAACCAGGTCAAGCTGATCGCCGAGCCGTGGGACATCGGCGAGGGCGGATACCAGGTGGGCAACTTCCCCCCGCTGTGGTCCGAGTGGAACGGCCGCTACCGCGACTGTGTGCGCGACTACTGGCGCGGCGAGGAGCAGACCCTCCCCGAGCTCGCCTCGCGCCTCACGGGGAGCTCGGACCTCTACGAGCGCACCGGGCGCCGCCCCTGGGCGAGCATCAACTTCGTCACGTGCCACGACGGCTTCACGATGGCGGACCTCGTCTCCTACAACCAAAAGCACAACCAGGCCAATGGCGAGGACAACCGCGACGGCGAGGACCACAACCGCTCGTGGAACTGCGGCGTGGAGGGCCCCACCGACGATCCCCAGATCCTGTCGCTGCGTTCCCGCCAGGCCCGCAACATGCTGGCCACGATGTTCCTTTCACAGGGCGTGCCCATGCTGCTCGCCGGTGACGAGCTCGGGCGGACCCAGTCCGGCAACAACAACGCCTACTGCCAGGACAACGAGGTCTCCTGGATCGACTGGCACCACGCGGACGCAGAGCTGTGTGACTTCGTCCGTCGCCTCACGGAGCTGCGCGCCTCGCACCCGGTGCTGCACCGGCGCCGCTGGTTCCAGGGCCGTCCGTTCCGTGGCGAGGGCGTGAGCGACATCGCGTGGTTCTCGCCGAAGGGCCACGAGATGACCGAGGAGGACTGGCAGGTCTCCTTCGCCAAGTCGGTCGGGATGTTCCTCAACGGCGAGGAGCTGCCGCCCCCGGTGCTGCGGGGCGAGCGGATAACCGACGACAACTTCTTCATCATCTTGAACGCCCACTGGGACGAGATCGCCTGGATCGTGCCGGACGACCGCTTCGCCGGCGAGTGGCAGGTCGTCCTCGACACGGCGCTCGACGAGCCCTTCCCCCCGGACGGCGAGCTCTCCTTTCCCGCCGAGGCGAGCTATCGCGTCGACGGCCGCTCGGTGGTGGTCCTCAGGTCCGCACGAGCAACGCCACCGGGAGCGTCTTCAGCACGTCCTCGAGGCGTGCTTCGCCCGTCGGGCCTGTCGAGACTGCCTGCCCTGTGATCGCGTCGCGCCATTCCGTCGGGGCGGCCTCGGGGATGAACAGCGTGGTGTCGGCGTAGGAGTCCCCCTTGGGCAGCTCACCCTCCTCGGCGGGAAGCCTGCCTGCGAGGCGGGTCGCCACCCCGATGACCCAGCCCCCCGCGCGGTCGTGCCGGGCGATCGACACGAGCGACTCGGTCGCGGGTCCCTCGACGCGAAGCGGCAGGTACTCGGCACCCGGCGCGAAGGCGCCCGGCACCGCCCGCCGGGCGCGTAGGCATCCGGCGGTGACCGCCATCTTCGGGCCCGGGTGGCAGAGCGCGTCTGAGAGGCGCTCGAAGTCCGCCTCCCTGCGGTTGTCCGGGTCGACGAGCGAGCGGTCCCAGTCCTCGTCTCCCTGGTAGCAGTCGGGGACCCCGGGCAGCACGGAACGAAGAAGGACCGCCGAGAGGCTGTTGACCCGGCCGAGGCGGTCGATCTCGCCCACGAGGCCGCCGAAGCAGTCCTCGAGAGCGGCGAGGCCGCGCTCGGCCGCAGACCGCAGCGACGCCTCGTACTCCTCGTCGGGGTCCGCCCAGCTCGAGGCGAGCTTGGCCTCGCGCGCGCCCTTCTCGAGGGCGGCCCCCACCCGCTCGAGCAGGTCGCCGGGCCCGGTGGCCGGCGCCACGGCGAGCAGCACCTGGGCCAGCAGCCGGCTCTCGAACTCCGGAAGGTCAACGACCTCTCGGAAACGCACGAGGCCGGCTTCGAAGGCCTCGGCGACCTCGCTCAGGGCGTAGAGGCGGGCGCGCACGTCGCTCGAGCGCTTGGTGTCGTGGGTGCTGCCCGGGATGAGCCCGGCGCGCCCGTCCGCGCTGCGCTCGGCGGCGCGCGCGTGCAGGCGCGTCACTCCGCCGTGGCGGTCGCGCCCGGGGTCGCCTCCGACCTCGCAGAAGGCGAGCGCGCCGGCGAGGCGGTACCACGCGGTGTCCTCCACGCCCTTGGCCATGACCGCCCCGGTGATCTGCTGGACCCCGAGGGCGCTCTCGAGGGCCGCGGGGTGCAGCAGCTGCTCGGGTGCACGCACGGATTCCCAGATCTCCACCTCGTCGGCCTCGTGACCGCGGTGGTCGAAGTAGGTCCGGTACCGAGGCAGGTGGACCACCGGCTCACGAAGCGACGCCTGCTCGACCCCGAGACGGTCGGCCAGACGGGACAGCTCACCGGCGAAGCTCTGCTCGGCCACGAGGCGTCGCGTCGAGACCGTGAGCGCGTGGACCTCCTGCTCGCCCTCGGCGCGCGCCGCGTCCACGAGGCGGGCGAGCCCGTCCGGCTCCACAAGCGCCCCGCCGAGGTCGTCGATCACCTCGTAGCCGGTGGTCCCGGCGACCGGCCACTCCGGATGCAGCCGCTCGTCGCCGGTGAGGATCTTCTCCACCACGATCGGCAGGCCCGTCGCCTCCTTCAGCGCGTCCAGGTAGGCGGTGGGCTCGCGCAGGCCGTCGATGTGGTCGATGCGAAGCGCCGAGATCCGGCCGGATCTCGCGAGCTCGGTGATCAGGATGTGGGTGCGCTCGAAGACCTCGCGCAGCTCGACGCGAACCCCGACGAGGCCGTCGATGTCGAAAAAGCGCCGGTAGTTGCGGTCCGACCGGTCGTGCCAGTCGACCAGGCGGTAGTGCTGGGCCGCGATCACCTCGACCAGGTCCTCGCCCGCTCGGGGGCGCCCGCCGGCGAGCGGGAGGTCGGTCCCGCCGATGAGCAGCACCGGCTCTCCGTCGCGCTCGCCCAGCTCGAGGAGCCCGGCCGTCAGCGCCTCGGCGAGCGGCCGGTCGAGCAAGGGCAGGGTCACGAGCCCGGAGGACCAGTCGACGTCGAACACCTCCGCCATCTCCGAGCCTGGGCCCTCCGCGAGCAGGCGGCGCCACCACGGGCTCGCCGTGGACAGATGGTTGGGCACCCAGTCGACCATCAGCCCGAGCCCGGCCGCCTCGCAGGCCGCGACGAGCTGAGCGAAGCCCTCCTCGCCCCCGAGCTCGGCGCGAAGGCGCGTCGGATCGGTGCCGTCGTAGCCGTGGGTGCTCCCGAGTACCGCCTCGGCGACGGGCGAGCAGTAGCACGTCTCGATCCCGAGGTCCGCGAGGTAGGGGACGATGGCCGCGGCGTCACGAAAGCCGAGGGCCGGCGCGAGCTGGAGCCGGTAGGTCGCCCCGAGGCCCGGGCGCAGGCTCACCGAATCCCGGCCGACTCGGCGAAGTGGCCGGGCGCGGGCTCCACCACCCCGGCGATGAGCACGCCGTAACCCTCGAGGTGCACGAGCACGGTCCCGTCCGGTGTCGGGGTGAGGCGACCCTGCGGCGCGCCGCGCGACGCGAGCACGTCGAGGCGGCAGTCCGACAGCAACGGCGGCGCCAGCTCCACCGGCTCGGCCCCGAGGTTGACCGCCACGACGACCGGGCGCGCCCCGAGCAGCTCGTCGGCCCGGCGCAACAAGAACAGGACTTGTCCCTCGAAGTAGCACGAGGAGCGCTCGGGCTCGAGGGCGCCGAGGGACGGCTCGGCCTTTCGCAGGGCGAGCAGCTTGCGCTGGAATTCCGCCAGCTCGGCGTGCACCCCGTCCTTTGCGAGGTCGCGGTTCGGCCGGCAGGCGGCAAAGGTCGCCGGGTCCTGCGGATCGGGCGCCTCCTCGCCCCCGCCGACTTCCTCGCGCCGACCCTTGCGGACCCCTTCGATCAGGGCGGGGTCACTGTGGTCGGTGAAGTAGTGGAACGGCGCCTTCTCTCCGTACTCCTCTCCCATGAAGCGAAGCGGGACCTGGCCCGAGCAGCAGACGAGCGCGGTGATGGGGAACTGGGCCTCGAGGGGCAGCTGCTCGGCCAGTCGGTGGCCGTAGCCGCCGTTTCCGATCTGGTCGTGGTTCTGGGCGAAGACCACGAGCCGCTCGCCCGCCACCTTGCCGGGCGCCCCGTGGCGCGAGCCCCGAGAGGGCGAGTAGCGCCCGGCGACGACGAAGCCCGCGGTGCACGCCTTGGCGAGATCGGGGGTTCCCGAGTAGTCGCCGAAGTAGCGGTCCTGCTCGCCGGTGAGCGCCACGCGCAGGCTGTGGTGGTAGTCGTCGTTCCACACCCCGTCGAGGTCGAGCCCCTCGGGGGACACAAGGCGCGGGTCATTGGCGGGGCTCTCGGCGACAACGGTGATTGTCCGGCCGAGGCGCCGCCCCTCGGCGTGGAGGGCCTCGGTCAGCTCGGCGAGGAACGGGTGCGCGCTTCGATCCGGGATCTCATGAGCGGCGTCGAGGCGAAAGCCGTCCACGCCGAGCTCGCGCACGGCGGTGACGGCGTGCTCGACGAAAAAACGGCGCACCTCGTCGCTCCCCGAGCCGTCGACGTTGACGGCCGGTCCCCACGGCGTCTTGTAGCGGTCGGTCAGGTAGGGCCCGTACTCCTGCAGCACCGCGCCCTCCGGGCCGATGTGGTTGTAGACCACGTCGAGCACGAGCGCCATGTTCTGGCGGTGCGCTGCATCGGCCAGTCGAGCGAGGCCCTCTCGGCCGCCGTAGCTCTGCTGGACCGCGAAGGGGAACACCCCGTCGTAGCCCCAGTTCCTGGTTCCGGGAAAGGCGGCAACCGGCATGCACTCGAGCGCGCTGTAGCCGGCCGCCGCGAGCTCGGGGAGCGCCTCGGCGAGCGCGTCGAATGTCCCCGCCTGCGAGAAGGCGCCGACGTGCACCTCGCAGATCACGTAGGCGGAGCGCGCGAGCCCGCGCCAGGCGGGGTCGGCTCCGGAGAGCTCGGCCACCACCTCGGAGGGACCGTGCACCCCCTCCGGCTGCGAGCGCGACGCCGGATCGGCGAAGGGGCCCCGCTCGTCCAGGCGGTAGCGGTAGCGGGCACCGGGCTCGGCGGGAAAGATCCCGACGTGGTACCCGGCGTGCTCGCGCCCGAGCACTCCCGCCGGCTCGTCGTCGACGAGCAGCTGGACCTGGCTCGTCCAGGGCGACCAGACGCTGAAGTGGGTACGGCCGTCGCCGAGGTAGCGCGCCCCGTGCCTCATCGGGGCGTGAAGGCAACGACCGCCAGCGGGGGCAGGACGACCTCCACGCTGTAGGGCTGGCCGTTCCACGACGGCTCTTCCGCCTGCACGCCGCCGCCATTGCCCACGCCCGAGCCGCCGTAGATCTCCGAGTCGCTGTTCAGCACCTCGGCCCAAATGCCGCTCTGGGGGACCCCGAGGCGCCTGGTCCTCGGCACCGGGGTGAGGTTGATCGCGGCCAGCACCGCGGGCTGGCCCTCGGCGAAGCGGAGCCAGGCGAGGATCCCGTCGTCGCGCGCCCCCGCGTCCACCCACATGAAGCCGTCTGGAGAGAGGTCGCGGGCGTGGAGGGCCGGGAAGTGGCGGTAGGTGCGGTTCAGGTCCTCGACAAAGCGGGCCACCCCGGCGTGCGCGGGATGGTGCAGCAGGTGCCACTCGAGCTCGGACTCGTGGCTCCACTCCTGCCAGGTGGCGAGCTCGCCACCCATGAAGATCAGCTTCTTTCCGGGGAGGAGCCACTGGTACCCGAACAGGAGTCGCAGGTTGGCGCGGCGCTGCCAGTCGTCGCCGGGCATCTTCGTCGCAAGCGCGCCCTTGCCGTAGACGACCTCGTCGTGGGAGAGCGGGAGCACGTACGCCTCGCTGTTGGCGTACAGCGCCCGAAAGGTCAACTCGTCGTAGTGCCAGCGACGGTGGATCGGGTCGCGCGACAGGTGGGTGAGCGTGTCGTGCATCCAGCCCATGTCCCACTTGAGCGAGAAGCCGAGCCCGCCGTGGCTCGCCGGCCGGGTGACCCCTGGCCAGGCGGTCGACTCCTCGGCGACGGTCAGGGTCCCGGGGAAGTCCTCGTGGACGTGCTCGTTCATCTGGCGAAGGAACGACAGCGCCTCGAGGTCCTCGTTGCCGCCGTACTCGTTCGGGACCCACTGGCCCGACTCGCGCGAGTAGTCGAGGTAGAGCATGGAGGCCACGGCGTCCACCCGAAGACCGTCCGCGTGGTAGCGCTCGAGCCAGAACGTTGCACTCGAGACGAGGAACGACCGGACCTCGTGGCGCCCGAAGTTGAACTCGTAGCTGCCCCAATCGGGATGGATGGCCCGGGAAGGGTCGGCGTGCTCGTACAGGTGGGTCCCGTCGAACTCGCCGAGCGAGAAGGCGTCGGTGGCGAAGTGCGAAGGCACCCAGTCGAGGATGACCCCGACGCCCGCCTGGTGCAGCGCGTCGACGAGCGCCATGAACCCCTCGGGCGGCCCAAAGCGCGAGGTCGGGGCGAAAAAGCCCGAGGTCTGATAGCCCCAAGACCCGTAGAAGGGATGCTCCATCACCGGCATGAACTCCACGTGGGTGAAGCCCATCCTCGTGACGTACTCGACGAGCTCGCGTGACAGCGCCTCGTAGGAAGCGGGGCGCCTCCACGAGCCGAGATGGACTTCGTAGATGCTGACCGGGGCGTCCGGCGCCTGGGCGCGGGCCCGGCGGGCCATCCACTCCCCGTCGTGCCACTGGTACTCGAGCCCGGTGAGCACCGACGCCGTCTTCGGAGGCACCTCGGTGGCGAACGCGTACGGGTCCGCCTTCTCGCGCATGCCCGCCGCGCCGTCGACGGCGTACTTGTACGCGTCGCCTGCTTCGAGGCCCTTCACCACGCCGGCCCAGATGCCGCTCGATCCCTGTGGCGCGAGCGCGTCCTCGCCGGCGCTCCACCCGTTGCGGTCGTGGATGACCGACACCGCTTTGGCGTTCGGGGCCCAGACCGCGAACCGCCAGCCGTCCTCGGTCGGATGCGCCCCGAGCATCTCGTGGGCGCGGAAGTTCCGCCCCTCATTGAACAAGTAGCGCGCCGTCTCGTCGATGAGGTCGGGCGCGACCTGCACCGCTTGGGCACCGGCCTCCTCGCGCCTCGCGCTGGCGCGAGCCCCGGTCGCCTTCTTCGCCGCGCCGTTTGCCTTGGTCGCCTTCGGTCGCCCTCTCGCGCCCGCCCCGCCGTCCGGATCGGTCCTGCCGACGGTGACCGATGAACCGGTCGCGGTCGCAGCGCTGGCTTGCGCCGTGCCGGGCTGCGCCGCGCTCGACCGTCCGCCACGGGAGGCGCTGCGTGCCGCCTTGGCCGAGCGCCCCTTTGTCGCCGGCGCGCTGACATCTGCGTTCGTGCCGTCGTCGCCGCCGGACACCACACCGGGTGAGGCGACCGGCTCGGTCGTCGATTTCTCCCCGTGCCCGCCGTGCTTGTGGCCCGACTTGCCCGAGGCCTTGGGTGATTCATTGCGTGGGCTCATGACGTGGCTCCCTTACCCAGTCGGCGGGCGCTTACCCAGCCGGCGTGTGGCATCCAGGCGGCGCAGCGCATGCACCACCCGGGGATCGGCCCGCACCTCCTCGAGCGAGCGCGAGATCCGCCTGGCGAAGTTCTCCGGGCGGGTGGTGCCCGGCAGGTTCTGGGGCTCCTCCTCGGCGAGGAGGTCCTCGAGCGCCACGACCACCAGCTCTGCGTCGGACTCGCCGAGCTCCTCGAGAACACCGGTCAGCACGGCGAGCGCGTCGTCTTGCTCGGCCTTTGCCAGACGGCCTTGCCGCACCAGCCGCCGCACCAGGCGCTCCACGACAGGCCTGCGCTCGGCCAGCTCTCGGCGCGCCGCGCCGCGCGTGGTCAGGCCCAGGCGCTCGCGAAGCGCCACGTCGCTGCCGCGCAGGTAGCCGGCGAAGGTGGCGGTGTCGTGGGTGTCCACGTAGGCTACCGTGTCGGGCCGAGGTGTGCGGAAGCCGAAGATGGCGACCTCCATGCCGGCGACGCCACGAGTGGAGAGCGCGGGGCGAAAGCCCCGGGGAACCGTGCCGAGGTCCTCGCCCACGAGGCGCGCGCCGTGGCGCCAGGCTTCGAGGCACGCCACCGCCAGCAGCTCGTCGAAGGGGTTGCGGACGTAGGCGCCGTCCTTGGGAGAGTGGCCCTCGGGGACCCACCACAGGCGCTTCCAGCCGAGCACGTGATCGATCCGCAGCCAGCTGGCATGGGCGAGGTGGTGGGAGAGGACCGCGCGCCACAGCGGGTAGCCCGCGGCGCGGTCCGCCGCGGGATGAGGAGGGGGGAAGCCCCAGTTCTGGCCTTCCCGGAAGAACCCGTCGGGCGGCGAGCCGACCGAGGCGCCTCGGGCGAACGCCTCGGGGTGCGCCCATGCGTCGTAGCCGTCGGGGCGGCATCCCACCGGCAGGTCGAGGAGCAGCCCCGAGCCGGCCCCGCCGAGCCGGGCGGCCAGCTGGGAAAGCTGAAAGTCCATCGCGAACTGGCCAAACGCGTGGGCGAGCTCGCTCTCGGTGCCATCCGAGCCCCCGTGCGCCGCCTCGAGATCGGCGCGATAGCGGCAGTAGCGCTCGAGCTCGGGATGCGCGGCCCGGTAGGCGACGAAGGCGTCCCGGCGCGCCGAGCGAGCCCTCAGCAGGCGCCTGGCGGCTTCGCCGAGAAGCGGGCGCAACGTGCTCGCCCGACCGGCGAGATCCGCAAGGGCACCGGTCGTCGCCACCTCGGCTCCCTTGAGCTCGGGGATCGCTTGGATGTCGAGATTGGCCTCGTTCCAGAACATGCGACTGAGCGGCGCGTAGGGCTGCTGGCCGGGACCGGCCCCGTCCATCGTGGCCGGCTCGGCGAGCAGCGGCAGGGTCGCCACCGCAGACGCTCCGAGCCCCGCCGACCACTCGCCGAGGCGCCCGAGGTCTCCGAGGTCCCCGAGCGCGTACGTGGGGGCGAACAGCGCCCATCCCGGCGACGACCGCTCGAGCACGGGTGCGGAGACGACTCTCGCAACGAGCTCGTCTTTGCGCTGAAGCTCGAAGTAGCCGTAGGGGAGCGGCTCGCCAGCCGGCACCTCCATGCCGTCCTCGCCGACCAGCCGGGTGCCCGCGGCCAGTCGCCCCGCGATGGCGAGGTCTCCCTCCCACGCGACGAGGAAGGGGAGCGATCCCACGTCGCCGAGGGCCTCGGCGATGGCAGCGAGCGCACGTCGGCTCGCCGCGTGCGGCTTTCCGTCGGCTCCCTGGTAGCGGAGCTCGATACCCCGAGATCGGGCCAGCGCCTCGAGCGGGGTGCTCATGAGCCGCCGAGCAGGAATCGGAGCCCGTAGAGGGGGAGGTGGACCCACTCGGGCCGGTTGGCCAATTCATAGCGAAGCTCGTAGAGGGCCTTGTCGAGAACGTGCGCGCCGAGCAGGGAGCGCACCTGCTCTTGGTCGGGAGGGAGCAGGTCGCTCGCCTCGGGCAGGTAGCCCGCGAGGAAGGCGGTGCCCATCCAGAAGGCGAAGCGGTCCGCGGCCTCTCGGTAGTCGCCCACCGACAGCGGTCCCCGGCGCTCGCCGGTGAGCGAGGTCCCAGGCGGCCCGCCCGGGGCGCCGAGCTCCGCCCCCTGGCCGATCACGCCGCGCGAGGCAAGATCGGCGACGGCCGTGTGGGCGCTGTAGTGGTACGAGCGCAGCATGCCGGCGACGTCGGCAACCGGTGAGCGCTTCAGGCGCCGCTCGCCGAGGCTTCGGGCAGGCTCGCCCTCGAAGTCGACGAAGACGTAGTCGCGCCCGGTGAACAGGACCTGTCCGAGGTGAAGGTCACCGTGGATGCGCATCCTCACTCCTCCCTCGACCTCGAGCACGGACTGGAGACGGGCGAGGATCTCGTCCTCGCGATCGAGCACCTCGCGAGCGAGGGGCTCGTCCTCGCTGGAAAGGGTGCGCAGCCGCTGACGCAGCAAGGTGAGCGAGCGCCGGGCGGTGGTGCGCATGGACTGGTAGAGCGACCGCCGGCTCATCGCCGTCGTGGGCTCGGGGCGGAACGCCTCGTCGGTGCCAGAAGCCAGCGCGGCGTGCAGCTGGGCGGTGCGCCGCCCGAGAAGCTCGGCTCCGTAGACCGTGT
>JAODBN010000272.1 GCA_025463965.1 Acidimicrobiaceae bacterium | reverse complement strand
GCTCCTCGTGGCGGCCCTCGCCCTCATCGTGGACCGGGCCGTCGTGGGCCTGGGTCGACTGGTCACGCCCGAACCGCTGCAGGCACCGCGCAGCCAGCGCTCGCTCCAGCGCCTCGCCCGGCGCGAGCTTGCGGGCTCGCGTGGTGCGCTCTAGGCCGGCTGCGGCCGAGCGCGTTGTGCTCGTGGCGTGGCGTGGCGTGGCGTCCCGGAAGCGTTGGTAGGGTCGCCTCGATGACGGACGTGGTCGTCGGCGTGGTGGTGAGCGGGGACCGGCGCGGCCGGACTCTCGGCTTCCCCACGGCGAACGTGGAAAGCGAGGGGCCGGTCGAGCTGCCGGACGACGGTGTCTACGCCGGCCGATTCCGCCGCGCGGACGGTTCGGTGCACACCGCCGCCATCTCGATCGGTCGGCGCCCGACCTATTACGAGGCCGGCATTCGCCTGGTCGAAGCCCACTTGCTCGACTTCGACGGCGACCTGTACGGAGAGCGCGTGCAAGTCGAGGTGGGGCCGCGCGTCAGGGGCCAGCTGCGGTTCTCTTCGAGCGAGGAGCTGATCGCCCAGATCGAGCGGGACGTGGCCGCGGTCCGCTCGCTGGCCGCCGGCGAGGACGCCGTCGGCCTCTGAGGCCGGTGGCCGTGTCATCGCGCGGCGGGACCCCCCGGAGCGCAAGCGCAGGTCGAGCCCGGGCGGCCCGCAACAGGTGAGGGTTCGCCCGGCGCTACCGCGCTCCGAGGAGCTCGAATAGCGGCTGGAGCGAATGGTCGGCTTGATCCTCCCCTAACGGGGGATCGGCCTCTCGTTTGACAAGTGATCCCCGAGCCGCCTGGCGTTGCATTCTTCAGCGCGCTGGCCGCCTCGGGTGGTCGCTCACCGGCCGGAAGCGACACAGAGATGCCAAGTTGATCCCGAAGGCCCCTACGCTGGCAGGTCGTCGGGGAGTAGACCCGATCGCGGATACACCGGGATGACGCGCTCACCATCGTCGAGTAGTGGCGAGGTGATGACCAGGTCCGCTGTGGCGAGATCGCAAGCGACTGGCACGTTCCACACCACAGCGATACGGAGCAGCGCCTTCACGTCGGGGTCGTGGGGCTGCGGTTCCAACGGATCCCAGAAGAACATCAACAGGTCGATCTCGCCCTCGGCGATCATGGCCCCGATCTGCAGGTCACCGCCGAGAGGACCGGAATTGAGCCGCTCGATGTGCAGTCCGAGCTCCTCGGAGATCAGACGGCCCGTGGTGCCCGTGGCAACCAGCTTGAAGCGCGACAGGGCCTCTCGGTGGGTCCGGCACCACTCGAGCATGTCCCGCTTCTTGTGGTCGTGGGCGACAAGCGCGATCCGGCGGCGCCGCGGCGAACCGTCCGAGGCGGAATCCCTGGGGGGCCGGACGTCGACCATCTTCCATTCCTACTCGACCGACCGGGCTGCTGCCCAGACGAGCGGCGACATCTGGCGGAGTCTGGGGGCCGGGTGACACCCATGAAAACCCGCGTATGTGCCGCCCGACGCGTCGTTAGGGTCCCCGACGATCCTGCCGGCCCGGGAAGCCTGGGGCAGGGATTGGTGTGAGCGACGGGGGTCCTGGGGTAGGCGGGTCGGGGAAGTCCCGACAGTCGAGAAAGCGGTCTGATGGCGGATGAGATGTCCGTCGCCCTCATCGGGGGCGGCGCGAGCTGCGCTGCAGCCCGGGACTTTGTCCGCAGCTCTCTCGCAGAGACCGGGTGGCACGGTGATGTCGAGGCTGCGGTCCTGCTGACGAGCGAGCTGGTAGCGAATGCCTCTCGCCACGCTGGAGGGCGCTGCCAACTCTGTTTGAGTATCGACGGACCTCGGCTGCGGATCGAGGCGACAGACCGCAACACCCGGGCCCCCGTGCTCCGGCGGCCCTCGGTTGAAGACGAGAGCGGGCGGGGGTTGCTCCTCGTGGACGTTCTGTCGAAGGAGTGGGGGGTTCAGCAAAGAGACGGCGACGGCAAGACCGTCTGGTTCGAGCTGAGCGCCTGAGCCCTCCCGGTGGGGGCTACGCCTGAGTGCTCGCGGGTGGGGTAGACAATCCGGTCATGAGTGCAACCGCGGGTGGGCCCACCGTCAAAATCGCCGGAGGCGGCGATCTGCCGCTGTTCGGGCTCGGGACGTGGCAGCTAACGGGCCGTGAGGCAGAGGAGGCCACGCAGACGGCCCTCGAGATCGGCTACCGCCACATCGACACGGCAACCGGTTACGGGAATGAGCGCGAGATCGGACGCGCCCTTCGAGTCAGCCCCGTAGAGCGCGACGAGGTGTTCATCACGACCAAGTGCCCGGCGGAGAACACTGGCAAGGAACTGGAGACCCTCGAGGCGAGCCTGGCGAATCTGGGCACCGAGTACGTGGACCTCTGGCTCATCCACTGGCCCCCGAGTGGGCAGTCCGGCGTGCCGATGTGGAGGGCCTTCATCGAGGCCACCGAGCAGGGCAAGGCGCGGGCGATCGGGGTCAGCAACTACTCCCTGGCCGAGATCGACGAGTTCGTCGAGGCGACTGGAGTCACGCCGGCGCTCAATCAGATCCCGTGGAGCCCCTTCGACTACGACGCGGCCCTGGTGGCAGGGCTGGCTGAGCGCGGGGTCGTCCTCGAGGGCTACAGCGCATTCAAGCGCAGCCGCCTTGACGACCCTGTGCTCTCCGAGGTTGCGGCCGCGCACAGCGCCACTCCCGCCCACGTCGTGCTCGCTTGGCACCTCGCACACGAGTTCGTCGTGATCCCAAAGGCCACCGCACGAGCGCGTCTCGAGGCCAACTACAGGGCTCTGGAGCTCTCGCTCACGGCCGAGGAGGTCGCGCGGATCGACGAGCTGGGCCAGTGAACGGGCCGCTCGGCGGGCATGACCGTTTCATCACCGGCGTCGGCCCACGCTCGGCAGACCACGCCGTGGCGATGTGCGATGCTGGAGTCACTCGGGGCGGCTCGCCGGCCCGGCGCGGTGGCCGTAGCTCAGTTGGTTAGAGCGCCAGGTTGTGGCCCTGGAGGTCGGGGGTTCAAGTCCCCTCGGTCACCCCGATGCCGCCGAAAGGCGGCTTCCGGCCGATTCCGCTCGGCTACGATGATTGCCTCAGGCGCCTCTAGCTCAATTGGCAGAGCAACGGACTCTTAATCCGCAGGTTCTGGGTTCGAGTCCCAGGGGGCGCACCACTTCTTGTGCTATTCCGGTGGATGTCCGACGCTTCGCGCTCGCGTCATTCTCGACACGCATAGCCTCGTCGGTCTAGACCGATCCGCCCACCGCCTGGTAGGACGCCACTCGTCTTCGGTGGCTGGCGTCGATCGTTTCGGTCCTCGAGGTCGCTCGCTCTGCTCCGCTCCTGGTTCCCGCTCCTGGTCCCCGCTTGTTGGGCTCTCGCCCTGAATCCTTCGAGCTCGCGTCCGCGCGTCCCGGGTCGAGTCAGACGTCCGGCGCCAAAGACTTGTCTTTACGCAATTGACGTGCAAGAGGACGTCGATCTCTTCGACGTATTGAGGGGCCGCATGCAGCGCGTCTGCGCGGGACTGGCTCGAGGACCGAGCCGGCTTGCTGCAAGCACAGCGGATCTCTGCGAAGGATTGCGGTCCAAGGTTTCCCGGCCGGACAACTCCGGGAAAGGCGACAGTGCGGGCTCAGGGAACTTCCCTAACGCGACGCTCGAGCGGGAGGCACCGTGGTCGGAGAGATCGACGTGTGTCCGGTATGCGGAGAAGCGATCAGCCACCTGGTCCTCGCAAAGGGCGGCGTGCAGCCGCGGCCGCCTTCGTCCCGCGGCCTTGTCGCCGTCGTCATGCCATGCAGTCACGAAGTGCTCGCCGTGCACCTCGCCGCGTTCGAGCGCCTTCCCGACGGGGCGCGTCGCCTCGTCCACCGCTTGCGGATGGAGCCGGTGGCGTCCTGACCCCCGAGCGCCTCAGCCGTCCCTGCAGACACAGAACTCGTTGCCGGCAGGGTCTGCCATGACCTGCCACCAACCGCCTTCCGAACCGGACCTCGGAGCGCCGAGGGCGGTCGCCCCGAGGGCCACAAGTCGCTCGACCTCCGCGGTCGGATCGTCGACAAGCAGGTCGAGATGGACGCGGTTCTTGACCGCCTTCTCCTCGGGCACCTTCTGCAGATAGACGACGGGTAAGGCTGGATCGGGAGGGATGAGGTCCAGGTAGATCCCAGCACTGTCCAAGTCGCCGAGGCCGTAGCCGAGGGCCTCAGCCCAGAACTGCGCCAGGCGCTCGGGTTCCGCGCAGTCGATGCCGATCTCGATCCTCGGGTGTCGGCTCACGCCCGCCCTCCTCAGTCGGGAGCCGATCGGGCGCCGGCTCGGTGCGAAGAGTAGCGAACGGCCCGCTCGGAACCCCTAGTGCGCGCAGAGCGGCTGGGACGAGAAGCGTCGCTCTCGGCGGGTCCCCACGGCACGATAGAGGGGTAAGGGCGTGTCGAGCGAGGGAGCGTCGTGCCGCAGCGGATTCAGCTGAAGCGGACCAAGGGCTGGCACAAGCCACCGGGTGCAGTTGTGGTGTCCCGGCCGTCGCGCTGGGGAAACCCGTACCGGGTCGACGAGCTCGGCGTGGAGGCAGTTCTCCGGTACCGCGACGATTTGCTGGCCGGCAAGCTGGGCTTCGGCGTCGATGACGTCCGCCGGGAGCTGCGCGGTCGGGATCTCGCCTGCTGGTGCTCTCTCGCTGCGCACCCGGACTTGGGCCTCCGATGCCATGCGGACGTCCTGTTGCAGGTGGCCAATGGATGAGCAGATGCGCCGGGCGGTCGTCGTTGACGTCGACGGGACGATCGCCGACCACATCGGAATTCGGGGCCACCACGATTACGGCCGAGTGGATCACGACGCACCCGTGGAGGCGATCATCCGACTCGTACAGCTGCTCGCCGAGCGCTACGAGATCGTGATCGTCTCGGGACGCCCCGAGCGTGTCCGAGCGATGACCGAGGAGTGGCTCGAGCGAAATCACGTTGCCTGGTCCCTCCTTTTGATGAGGCGTAACCACGACAACCGTGCGGACGACATCGTCAAACGCGAGCTCTACGACGCGCACATCCGGGGTCACTACGAGGTGGAGCTGGTGCTCGACGACCGCGATCGTGTGGTGAAGATGTGGCGTGCGCTGGGGCTGACCTGTCTACAGGTCGCCGAGGGCGACTTCTGAGCGGCTAGTCAGCGATGCTCCGACCCGGGAGGAGGGGCTCTCGGCGTACGCTTTGTCGTCCGGGCACCGCGGTGGGACGCAGTGCTTCGACGGAGTCCAGCGAATGGCTCGCCCCCGTAGCTCAGTGGATAGAGCAGCTGCCTTCTAAGCAGACGGTCGCAGGTTCGAGTCCTGCCGGGGGCACCACCAGGGGTTAACCGTATAACTGAGCGGTCGGGAGAGTTGCACAACGCTCACAGAGCGGATAACTTTGTTCCTCAGGAGGTGGGTCCAGCCACCCCCTGAGGAGGACGCACATCATGCCAGCCAAGCTCAGCGAGGCCACCGGGTACGGCACCCTTGACGTGCTCATACCGTCGTGGGAGCTGAGCCTCCAAGCCGCTAACAAGTCGCCCAAAACCCTTCGGGTCTACGGTGACACTGCCCGTCTGTTTGCCACCTTCGCGCGAGACAAGCTCGGCGTAACCGAGGCCCGCAAGGTGACCCGCGAGACGGTCGAGACCTTCATGGCGGACCAGCTCGCCCGTTTCAAGCCGACGACGGCCAGTGTCCGCTTCCGAAGCTTGCAGCAGTTGTGGAAATGGCTTGTGGAGGAGGGAGAGATCGAGCGCTCCCCAATGGCGACCATGAAGCCACCGATCGTTCCGGAGGTGCCCGTCCCTGTCGTGTCCGACGACGACCTCAAAAAGCTCCTCAAGGTGTGCGAGGGCACCACGTTCGAGCACAAGCGCGACCTCGCCATCCTCCGTGTCATGTGCGAGCCCGGAGGTACGCGCCTTGCCGAGGTGGCCGGACTGAACCTGGAGGATGTCGACCTCGCAGACAAGACGATCGTGGTAGTCGGGAAGGGACGGCGGCCACGCTCGATCGTGTTCGGCACCAAGACCGCCCAGGCGCTCGACCGCTATCTACGGCTACGCCCACGGCACGCGCAGGCTGCATCGCTCGGGCTGTGGCTCGGCCCCAAAGGCAAGATGACTGACAGCGGCATCGCGCAGATGATCGAGCGCCGCTGCGTGGAGGCGGGGATCGACAAGATCCACCCGCACCAGCTGCGCCACACGGCCGCCCACGTCTGGCTCGCCGATGGTGGGGGAGAGGACGCGGCGATGCGTCTGTTCGGGTGGAAGTCCCGACAGATGCTCAGCCGGTACGGGGCGAGCGCAGCGGATGGACGAGCTCGAGACGAGGCCCGTCGCCGGTCGCTCGGGGACCGGCTGTAGCTCCAGCATCAGTAACCGCGAGGGGTTAGCTTTTGCGCCGTGCCAGCGACCCTGCGTGATGTTCCGTCGCTGCCGGAATCTGCCCCGGTAGTACGCGGGGGCAAGATGGAGCTGAGCGACCTGGACAAGGCGTGCCAAAAGGCAGAACTGATCCTGGGGCTGCACGGCCTCACCGTGTATGCGGCCGACGTACCCAGCTGGAACGACGTGCTCAGCGAGGCACCCCCGTTGCGCTGGGCATCGCTCTGCGTAACGACCGTAGCGGTCCTCGAGGGGGCTGGCCTCAGCCTCCTTCCAACCCGGGAGCATCCCCACTGGACGCTCGTGCTTCCTGAGCGATTTCCATTGGCCGAGGTGAAATCCCTGTTTCGAACGGTTCGAAATCCCCAAGCGGTGCCGCGAACTACCAGGTGAGGCTCGCATTTGCTCCGGCGGGCAGCCATTTCGATTTGAGAAGATTACGCTGGTCAAATGGGTCACGGAAGGAGGTGGGGTCATGGCTGATCGCGATCTCTGGGTCGACTTCAACGACGCCGACCACCAAAATCGGATCTCGACGCTTCTGAGGTTCGCCGACGTGAACAGGGTGTTCGAAATCGGCGAGAGCGTTGTCGTCGGCGACGACGAAGGGAACTTCTGCCATGCGGTGGTCGAAGCGATCGGCGAGCGTGTGATCGATCTGGTTCTTAACCCAGCGACCTTCGACGCAGCCGATCAGCTGCCCGGCAACGCTGCCCATCTCGTCTCTAAGTGATCGATCGGCACGTCACAGCTGGATTAGGTGGAAATCCGTACTCTGCTTGACGCGCCACGGCTGACCAGTCGGCGAGATAGACAGATACCACCAGGAGGCACCGTCGTACTCGATGGCAATCGCTGGCCGGTCGCCTGGCGAACCCTCGGCCTTGTTCCTTAGGAACCAGCCGCTCGGCAATGGGTAGACCGTGCTCATAGCGACTTACTCTCCTTATCGCAGGTCGCCTGACGTTAGCCTGCGGCCAGACGAAGTGCTTCATCGGGCATTTCGGCAAACAGGGCTCGACGCCGGACCCGCTCAGGACGCGCTTCTGCTGTCGGCAATCCTGCGGACAACAGCTCGTGATTCTTCCCGGGCCGCCTGACGGGACACGGTTCTGAAAGTCCGGGTCAAACTCCGCCACTGGCCGAAGTGAGAAGACGAGCACCGCCCGCCGTTGCACCAGCGGCGAGCCGTCAACCCGAACCGGCCTGAAATGGTCAAAAACGCCCTGACCTGCGGTTCTTGACAACTCCCCACCCATTGACTTACGCTTCTGTAACTTAGCTGCGTTGTGCCCAATGGGAAACACACCCAGCTTGAGCCGCTAGCCCCCCCGGCCGCCCAACGAAGCCCGCCCATCGTGGCGGCTTTTTTCCCTCCCTAGCCCAGCGAGACTGGGCCCCTGTTAAGAGGCCCGACGGCGGTCACCCGGGGACCGCCTGTGAGGCACGAGCCGGCACGAACCGGCGCCAGCCGAACTACAGGGTTGTAAGCTTCAGCTGTGATACCGATCGATTCTCGCTCACCGAGCAAGATCGTCAACGACGATGCTGCCGCCCGCCGCGCGGTGCAAAAGATCGACCCGGACGCATCCCTGCCGCCATCCCTCGATACCCCAACAGGGGTGGTCGTCCCATCACATGCAGAGGGCTACCCGATTGCAGACACCTCAGAAGAAATCTCCGCTCTGCGGCACTTCGCCGATGATGAGGGCCTGGTGGTCTGGGCGGGTGACCTTGGTGGCGCGGTGCCAGAGCACCTTATTGGCCGAGACCGCCGAATAAAGACAACAGTCGGCCGCGTCACGCCAACGGAGTACCGACGGCTCGCTCCGGATGGCAAGGTCTCAACCGCCCTCGGACGGCTCACCCCAGAGGAAAACCGCCAGCAGATAAAGGCTGGTCGAATCGACACCCACGGCAACCTCACAAAGAGGGTCCAGGTGACGAAGCAAAAGGGCAGGATTCGCGAAGCCCCCGTGCTCCTCGAGGAGTACCTCGCCAGCCAGGACGCCAGGCGACAAGCAGAGGCCGAGGCGGAAGCAATCCGGGCGGAGCGGCGCGCCAAGGAACACGCCGACGCACAGGAGGCCCAAAAGCGTCGAGAGCGGCCCGCCTCGCCCACGGCGCGCCGCTTCAATTCTCGACCCGGCTGGGTCCCGCCCGGGTCAGCTGCGGAGGAGGCCGATGATGACTTTGCCAGCGACCCGCTGTGTGAGTCCGACGAGGTCGTCGACGGCGGCGACCCGTATGTCCACGACCGGCCCTCGGACGGCTACGACACACTCGCCGAGATTGCCGAGCCTTCCGATGCCGAGGAAGATGCAGCATGGGAGAGGGTTCACGGGCTCCCAGACGGATGGATCAGAGAACAGAATCGGGCTGCTTTGGAAGCCGCCGAGAGGGACTGGCAGGCGAGGCGGGATCTGGCACAGGCAGCGGCCTTGGCCGCATTTTGGAGCGCCGAAATCCACGAGCGGCGAGAGGCCGGCGAAGGCTTCGACCCTGACCCTGTTCGCCGATGCGAGAACCCAAACGGCTGCACAAATGTCATCAAGGGGCGAGGTTCCCGGTGCGCCCCTTGCTACAAGTACCGGCGAAACCCGGCTCACCTTGGCGAGGAGCGCACATTGCGGCTTATCAACCAGGAGCGAGCCAGGAACGGCTAAACGCCGTGACCTGGGATGTTGGAGTTTCCCTACTCCTATGGAGGGACCGTTCGTGACCGATGACGCTCAGCACCACCCGCGCCTGCTCGACGCCGAGGAGGCCGCCTGGTATCTCAACACGAGCCAGCGGTGGGTCCGCAATGCCTGGGCCACTCGCGAGTTGGCCGGCGTGAAGATCGGGCGCTCCGTCCGATTCACCGTGAGGGACCTAGACGATTACATCGAGTCCCGCAAAGTCGCCGCGCGGCGCTGACAGGCGCGAGCCCGTGGGGACCCACCGGGCTCGGGACGATCAGTGAAAGCGTAGCTGGGGGCGCTTTTTTATGGGCCTCCCTCAGCGCTCAAGCCCTGTGCGTCGGCGTGTCCACCCATTCCGAAACATCGAAACACACCCGCGACCTGCTCTTTCGGTAGGCGTCGTGGTGTTGTCAGTACAATTGACCGCCGAAGGGGTGAGTTGAGCAGGCGCACCTAGCCGCTGCTCCCCCCCGGCCAACCTGTAGACCGCGTTCTACAGGTTGAGCCCTCTCCTCCCGCACCCGCTCCTCTCCCGGGCGCCATGATCTGCCGGTAAACCCCGGCTCCTAAATCGAACTGGCCGCCCCTTCGGGGCGGCCTTTTCGCGCCGGCCTGGCGGTTACTTCGCGCAGGCCCCTTGTCACAACCGACACGGGGCCTGCCTTTGGCGCGGGACCCCGTCGTGGACCAGGGAGGCTCAATGCCCCGCACCGCCACCACATCCGCAGATCGGGTACTACATGCCCGCATCGCCGCTCACACGCGATGGGCTCGGGAGCCCGACCGTTCGGCCGCTACGGCGGCAGCACGGGGAACCCTCGAAGCTCGGTTCGTCGCCGAGGTGGACCCCACTGGCGAGCTGGGCCGAACGAGCCCTCAGGAGCTGGCAATCCGTGTCGGACACGCCAGGAAGGCCCACTATCTCCGCTTGGCTCAGCTCTCCGCCCAGGCGCGCAGGGCGAAGGCGGCAGGCCAGTGACAACGGCGACGCGGCCGCGCCGAATAGAGAAGGCCAATCTGCTTGACGCAGCGGCTCATGCCCACGGTCTTGCAGTGGGTTTAGAGGACGCGGCTCGGAAGGACCAGCCCGCCTCTGGCGAGATGCGCTTCGCATTGATCGAGGCAAGCCGGGCCCTGGCCAACCGTTGCCGGGCGGTTCTGGCATGAGCAGCCTCGTGGTTGTGGACCTCGAGCAGCTCGACTCCCAAACCCGCCTGCACCTGACGCTCGATTTTGATGCTGTCTACCGCGGGCCGCTAACTGCCGAGATGCTCGACCATCTGGCCGGGCTTGCACGGGCGCGTGAGACCGAAGCCGAGCTGAAGTTGGCCTCGATGCTTGGCACTCCGACGATTGGGGCCTTCCGATGACCGCCAAGCTGCGGCCGGTCCCGAACGCCGGCACCGCGGCCGACGATCCGCTCATCGAGCGCTTGTCGCCTCACATTGCCTTCCGGAACGCCGAGGAGATCGCCCCGAGCTCTCCGGAGTGGCTATGGCGTCGTTGGCTGCTCCTGCGGGCACTGAACCTGCTCGCGGGGCGCCAGGGGAGCGGGAAGACGACGTGGGTCGCCTACATCGTCGCCGCGCTCACTCGGGGGCTTCCCCTTCCGGGAGACGAGGGCGGAAGGCCCAAGCGAGTGGCATGGCTCTCGCTCGAGGAGCCGGACGACCGGGTAGTAGCCCGGCTCGAAGCCGCTGGTGCTGAGCTGTCTCAGATCGTGGTGCTCGGCGATGTTCAGGACGTCGACGAGGAGGGACGGACCTACAGCCGGCGATGGGCACTGCCGAGGGACATCTCGATTCTCGGCAAGGTGGTCCAGGATCAGCACATCGCCCTCGTGGTGATCGACGGACTCGGCTACTCGATCGCCGGGGATTCTCACAACTACGCGGTGGTCGGATCGGCCTTGTCGGCGCTGGCAGGCGAAGCCGAGCGCACCGGAGCGGCGGTTCTAGGGCTTGTGCACCCTCCCAAGGGCTCGAGCGACCCGGTAACGGCTGCCATCGGCTCGACAGCCTGGACGGCCATACCTCGGATCTCGATCGTGCTCGGAGTCGATCCGAGCGACGAGAGCGGTGAGCGTCGGGTCGTGAGCGTCGGCAAGAGCAACTACAAGATGCCGGACAGCGGCTACTCCTTCCGGATCGGCAATGACGAGCGATGGGAATGCGGGTTCGTCATGGGCATGACGCCGAGCAACATCGCCGCCGAGGAGATCACCGCAGCGGCACCGACGACCGAGGAAAAGGGTGAGCGCGTCGACGCCCGAGAGGTCCTCCGGGAGTTACTCGCAGGCGGCCCAATGGATGCGGTTGACGCCCTGCGGGCTTCGGGAGTCGCGGAGCGCACGCTCAAGCGAGCGAGGAAGGACCTTGGCGTAATAGCCCTCGCGAAGCGAAACGCCCACGGGCACGTCACGGGTTGGTCCTGGTCACTGCCACAGGGCCACGAGGCCAACACCAGAGTGCCTTCCTCAGATTTGGCCCTCTGGCCCTCTGGTTCTGACCAGGGGGTTAACACACTGTCTCTGCAAGGGGGCCAACGTGGCGAGGCTGGCACCCTGGCTCTGGACAGTGCCGAATGAAGGCGAATCCGATCACGAACCTGCTCGGTCCGATGGACGGAGCCGAGATCCCTGGTGGCTGCGAATCCTGCGAAGCCGTCCAGCGCTTCCGGATGGAGTCGGCGCTCCTCTTCGTGCTCGAAGTGGTCCACGACGACGACTGCCCGTCGCTCAAGAGGGGGACAGGACGATGACGGTTACGCCGACAGCAAGCGACGGGCCGGACGTGCAAGGGGGGCTATCGCGAAGTTCGATGAGTTCGGGCTCCATGACCCAGCCCGTCACGCACCCATACCCGCGAAACTCGCAAACCCAGGGGGGTCTCATTCGTCGTCAAACGCCGCGAAACTCGCAGGCCCCGGAAGGTAGGGGGGCGGGCAAGAACTTCGGGGGGTCGGCACCCCTGACCCCCGCAGTCATAAATTTCCCCCCCCGAAGCGCCACAGGCTCGAGTGATTGGTCCAATCGCCACGTTTGCCCTGGTTGCGGAGCGAAACTGCCCGATGCCACCGGTAAGCGCGGACGTCCCCCGAAGTTCTGCGGCAAAAAGTGCCGATACGCGCACCGAGACCGTCAGCGACACATCCCCGCCGGCACGGTGGTCGAGCGAGCTTGCCGTGATTGCGAGCGCCCGTTTCGTTACGTCAGCGTCACCACCCCGCGCCTCCGCTGCGACGAGTGCAAAACCGGCAGCCGTCCTCGGGCTCGAGCTGATGAGCGGTCCCTCACCTGCGACGAGTGCGGCTTGGCGTTTACCACGGGTAAGCCCGCTCAGCGCTTCTGCTCGGCGAAGTGCCGGTATGACTCGAAAAACAAGCGGCGGGGTCAGCGATGACCGGTGCCAAGGTGATCGCGTTCCTGCGCTCGCTTCCGGAGGACGAGCGGCTGCTCGCGCTCGAGGCGCTCGACGCTGCAACTCCGCGCCACGCGCTAACCCGCCGAGCGCTTCAGGCCCTCGCTGGCGTCGCCTCTGGCGATCCCCAGGTGGACGCGCTCGAGGCGGCAAGGCTTTGGGACCGCGCTATCTCCGTGATCGGGGCCGACCCCGTCGAATGCGTCTCTGCTGATCTCGTCGCAGAAGCCGAGGAGGTAATCGCCGAATGATTGTCTCCGACATCTTCCGCGGGCACGAGCTCGACGCGACGCTCTCGCCGCTGACGTGCGCGGTCTTCGCTCCCGTGCTCCGGGAATGGGTCAACCGCCGTCGCCTTGAAGGATGGCGGTTCCAGGCCGCGGTCTGGGATGACCTCGAAGGCATCGAGCAGATCGCTGCCGCCTATCACGCCGCCCGTGCGGCGAAGCAAGCGCAGCCCCGAAGCGGGGTTGTCGGTCCGGTTGTCGGAGCAACCGCCAAAAGGTTGTCGCCTGCGAGCGTTGGACTTGTGAAGGAAGTGACCGCCGCCGAAGCCGCCAAACAGCTCGGAATCTCGAAGGCTGCCGTGACGAAACGGTGTCGCGGTGGCTCGCTCGCGGCTCGCCGTACAGATCGAGGCGAGTGGCTGATCAGACAGGAAAACCTACGAGTGTCGAAAGTCGGAACCGCCGATGCCTAACCCGAACGCCTTTGCCGATCGCGAGAACCTCCGCAATGTCCGAGAGGTTCGCACCGCGCCCCTCGCTGGTCGCGAGATGCGCGAGGTCCCGAACGGTACCGGTGGAACGAACCTCCGCCTCACCGGCTTTGCCTGTGTCACGGGTGCCACCTACGTCATGGCGGACATCCTCGGCGAGTACACCGAGTCGGTTTCGGTCGGTGCGTTCCGGAAGAGCCTCGGCCAAAACGCCGACGTGGCCATGCTCCTAAATCACGGCGGGATGACGCTCGCGAGAACCAAGCCAGGAACCCTGAAGCTTTCCGAGGTCGAGGAGCCCAACAGTTCACCAATCGCTGGCGTGACGGGCCTTCACTTCGAAGCGCTTCTCGACCCGACAAATCCAACGGTGCAGTCAATGCGTTCGGCGGTCGAGCGCGGGGATCTCGACGAGTGCAGCTTCGCCTTCCGCGTCGTTCGCCAGCAGTGGAGCCAGGACTACAGCCACCGCAGCATCGTGGAGGTCAGCCTCGAACATGGAGACGTGAGCCTCTGCAACTTTGGCGCTAATCCACATACCGGCGGCACCGTCTCGATGCGTCAACGCCACGAGCGCGAGCGCCACGAGCGCGAGCGCGTCGTTGCTGAGGCTCGCATCGCAGCCCGGGACTGGGCGTACATGGACCGAATCTACAAAATGCGTATCGAGATGCTCCGATCGAGCATCCGGTGACGAGGACCAGTGCAATCGGTGCGGCGGGCGCGGCACCGTCGACCTCGGGGCCGGACCGATCACCTGCCCTCAGTGCCTCGGCGTCGGCGATGGCTCGAACAACGTCGATGGCGTCACGAGCACCCTGTCACACAGGCCCAAGAACACCCGGCGGCGCGCCGGGTCGACGCAGAGGAGGCGATAGCCGTCATGGCACTCGGTAGAGGCGAACACGACCGCGCGGTAGAGGAGGCGATCGTCGCACTTGCTGCGGCGGTCGGACTTGATCCGGTCACTGATCCGGCGATAGCGGCGCTCGCGCGCCAGCTTGACGAGCGTCGATTCGAGGACACGCGTCCCGATCGCGAAAGGGCGCGCCTCGCAGACGAACGGCAAAGGGAGTTAGAGCAGCGCCGCAGCGAAATCGAAGCCCGAAACGCAGAGCTTGCTCGGAACGAGCAGCTCGCACGGCGGGCCGGTTTGTTTCGATGAGCGACGTGACGAGCATCGAGAACCTGTACGCCCTCGTGACCGACATGCACTCGGCACTCGAGCGGCTTCCACTGCGATCGCTTGCCAATGTGGGACCGATCGAGAGTGCCCTGCATCAGTTGGAGGCATCGCTCGGAACGTACCGGGCGCCCGGTCCCGACGAGGGATCGATCACCCTGCGACAGCACGCTCGCCGAGCTCGCACCGTGAAAGGGCTTTGATCATGGCAGTTGAGCTGAACGAAAAAGATCGACTTCACCGGCTCGAAAAGGGTCTGTGTGACTTAATCCTTTATGCCACAGAGGGACAGCCGCACCGGGCCAAGCGATCCCTCGCCGCCCCTGCGCAGGGATTGGCGCTCGTGGAGCTGCTTGAAGCCATAACAGCCGAGCGGGACGCGAAGTGACAATGTCTGAACTTGCAGCCGTCGACGGGGGCTTCCTTTCACCCGTTGGCCGCGCGCCGGTCCTGGTCGGTTCAGGGATCTCCTCCCTCGAACCGACCAGGACATGGGGCTACCGGGTGACGGCCCATACCTGCGGCCACACGCACGACCAGGCAGCAACAGATACGCGCCCCACACAACATGCACACGAATCAATCAAAGGATCGGAGACCAACTGATGGCAGTCGAGGCATATCCGTTCGGCATGAGCGGAAAGACGTACTCGGCG
The DNA here is from genome assembly GCA_025463965.1 of Acidimicrobiaceae bacterium. Lineage (GTDB taxonomy): Bacteria > Actinomycetota > Acidimicrobiia > Acidimicrobiales > Bog-793 > JAODBN01. The sequence goes on along the minus strand of JAODBN010000272.1, from coordinate 1,371 downwards.
GAGATCCTGCGGCGAGCCATGAATGTCGCTTATGCGCGCAACGCAGCGGGCACGCCCGGCACGATGGCGGGGGGCGTCATCGGCTCGGGCGACCTGGTGGTCTCCGCGCCAGCGTCGGGGTTGAACGTGAACGTGGCCGCGGGCGAGTGCTGGGTGCCGGGCACCGCCCTCTACGCCAGCACCCCCTCGGGCTACTACTTCCGCAACACCGCGACGTTCAACGTCACCGGCTTCACCGCCAACGCCACGAACCCGACGATCTACATGGTCTGCGCGACCGTCAGCGACGGCTGGTATCACGGCTCCGACGGCCCTGGCGTCGTCCAGGCCGTCTCGGGGACGCCTACTGCTGGGGCAACGCTGGCCAACCTCTCGGGCGCTCCTGCGCTGCCCGATGCCTCGCTCCTGCTGGGGTACGTGCTCGTGCCGGCGACAGCGACGAACATCGTCACGGCGGACATTCAGGACGCACGCGGGTTTGCGAAAAGCGGACTCTACGCTCCCGGTTCCCTGCTCGGCCGTGCCCAATACAATCCGGTGGGCGGTCAGCAATATACGTTCAGCTCGAACACTACGACCGCAGTCGACAACACCAACCTCCCGGTGACCTTCACGGTCCCGGGGAGTGGAAGCGTGATTTTCCGCTTCACCTGCAATGGGTCGATCCCGGCCTACTCGGGCGGCACGACCGGCGTCATGGGCACGATCTGGGATGTTGTAGCCAGCTCCGAACTCTCCTCCGCTTATCGGGGCGGTATGTTCGTGGTCTCGGCGACCGGCGGCACCGTGTTCGGCCGTGCCACCTACGAAGTGCTCGTGACCAGTCTCACACCCGGCGCCTCCAAGACGTGGGCACCGGGTCAGAGCAACAACGCGACCTCGTGCGCGTTCTATGCGGGGGCCGGCGCCTCAGCGGTGTATTCCGGACCGTTCGTCGTTGAGCTGATTGCGGCATGATGCGCGCGAAACCCAGGAGGGCTCAGGGGTAGGCGACCGAAGCGGGCGCCGTCGTCACGAGGTAGCCGTCCTCGGCGAAGACGGCAGCGACGGTTGCCCCTTCCATTGGAGCGTTCGTGTTGAAGGCGCTCCCTGATGCCGAGCAGTTCGACGACATGACTTGCACGAACGGCAAGCTGGTGTCGAACGCGACCACGCAATCGGTCTGCCCCACCGGGGCAGTGACAGTGAAGGTCGACTGAGCCGCCGTCCCCTGGTAGCTGACGGTCACCAGAAATGCCGCGGCCCTGCTTGGGGTCACCGGGGCTCCGCTCGAATCAGTCAGGGATGTCACGAAGTCATACCCGCCGCCTTCTGCCTGTCCGAGCGAGATCGCAGCGGTCACGGGCACCGCTGCGATCGTCTGGGTGTCTG
>JAODBN010000268.1 GCA_025463965.1 Acidimicrobiaceae bacterium | reverse complement strand
CATCGCGCAGCTTGACCCCCTCTCGCCTCGCCCCCCGGAGCTGCGGGCCGACCTCGACCCCACCTCCTATGGCCTCACGGTCTGGGATTACGACCGCGTCTTTCTCACCGGCGGCCTTGCCGGATCCGAAGAGCTGCCGCTGTCGCGGATCCTCGAGATCCTGCGCAGCGCCTACTGCCGCACCGTCGGGCTCGAGTTCATGCACATCCAGGCGCCGGAGGAAAAGCGCTGGATCCAAGGGCAGGTGGAGGGGGTCTCGAGCACCGTCTCCGCTGACGAGCAGCGCCACGTGCTCGGTCGCCTGAACGCCGCCGAGGCCTTCGAGCGCTTCTTGCACCTGCGCTACGTCAGCCAGAAGCGCTTTGGCCTCGAAGGTGCGGAGTCGACGATCCCCTTCCTCGACGCGGTCCTCGATGAGGCGTCGCGACGCGGCACTGTCGAGGCGGTGCTGGGGATGGCTCACCGTGGGCGGCTCAACGTGCTGGCGAACATCGTCGGCAAGTCCTACCAGGAGATCTTCGCCGAGTTCGAGGGGAACCTCGATCCCGAGTCGGTGCAGGGCTCCGGCGATGTGAAGTACCACAAGGGGGCAACGGGCAAATGGACGGGCCGTGACGGCAACTCGCTCCCGGTCTCGCTTGCCTCTAACCCCTCCCACCTCGAAGCGGTCGACGCCGTCGTCGAGGGGATCACCCGGGCCAAGCAGGATCGCCTCAACGCTGGCGAGGAGTACCCGGTGCTGCCGGTGTTGATCCACGGCGATGCTGCCTTCGCCGGCCAGGGAGTCGTCGCCGAGACGCTCAACCTCTCGCTGTTGAAGGGCTATCGCACCGGCGGAACCGTGCACCTCGTCATCAACAACCAGCTCGGCTTCACCACCCCGCCGGACGCCGCGCGCTCCTCGGTCTATGCAACTGACGTGGCGAAGATGGTCCAGGCGCCGATCATCCACGTCAACGGCGACGACCCGGAGGCCTGCGTGCGCGTCGCCCGCCTCGCCGTTGCCTTCCGGGAGGCCTTCCACAAAGACGTCGTCGTTGAGATCGTCTGCTATCGCCTGCACGGCCACAACGAGGGAGACGACCCGAGCTACACCCAGCCCCTCATGTACAAAAAGATCGAGGCCCACCGCTCGGTCCGCAAGATCTACACCGAGACGCTCGTGAAGCGGGGGGATATCACCTTGGAGGAGGCCGAGCAGGCGCTCGCCGACTTCTCTGCCCGTCTGCAGCTTGCCCTCGACGAGACCCGGTCCGCGGCGCCACCGCGAGTGACGAGCCTGCCGGCGCGTCCGGTCGAGGAGCCGGAGCCCCTGATCGAGTCGACGAAGGTCGAGCGCGAGGCGCTCGACCGAATCGCCTCGCGCCTGCACACCCCGCCACCCGGCTTCACCGTCCATCCCAAGCTCGCCAGTCAGCTCGCCCAGCGCCAAGAGCTCTATGCATCCGGGCGAGTCGACTGGGCACTCGGCGAGGCGCTCGCCCTCGGCTCGCTGCTCCTCGAAGGGACCGGTGTTCGCCTTACCGGCCAGGACACCCGGCGCGGCACCTTCTCCCAGCGCCACGCCACGCTTGTGGACTATGAGACCGGGCTTGAGTACACGCCGCTCGCAAGCCTCGGCGAGAAGGTCGGGGACGACGCTGCCGTCGCCGGCGAGGAGGCGGGTCGCTTCGTCATCCGCGACTCGCTCCTTTCCGAATATGCCGCGCTGGGCTTCGAATACGGATATTCGGTCGAGTCCAGCGACATACTTGTCGCCTGGGAGGCGCAGTTCGGCGATTTCGCCAACGGCGCGCAGATCATCATCGACAACTTCCTCGTTGCCGCGGAGGAGAAGTGGGGGCAGAGCTCCGGTCTCGTGCTCCTGCTTCCCCACGGCTATGAGGGCCAGGGCGCGGAGCACTCCTCCGCACGCCTCGAGCGCTTCTTGAGCCTTTCTGCCAACGACAATCTCACGGTTGCCCAGCCGACGACCGCAGCCCAGTACTTTCATCTGCTGCGGGCGCAGGCACAACTGCGTCACCGGCGCCCGCTCATCGTCATGACGCCGAAATCCTTGCTGCGTTCCCAGATGGCCCGATCGGCCGTCGACGAGCTGCTCGAAGAAACCTGGCGGGAGGTGCTCGACGATCCAGGCCGGGGTGCGCTCGACCCGGCCAGTGTCGGGCGCATCGTCCTTGCGAGCGGGAAGATCGCCTACGACGCGATCGCACGGCGCGAGTTCCTTCGAGAGACCCCAGATGCCGTCGCCGTCGCCGTGGTCCGGCTCGAGCAGCTCAGCCCCTGGCCGGAACCGCAGCTGCTCGAGGTCCTCGAGGGTTATCCGAACGCGAACGAGCTCGTGTACCTCCAAGACGAGCCGGAGAACATGGGCGCCTGGAGCTTCGTCCACGACCGACTGCATCGACTCGTCCGCGAGCGCTTTGCGCTCCGTCACGTGAGCCGGGATTCCGCAGGAAGCCCCGCCACGGGAAGCCACGCATTGCACGAGCTCGAGCTCGAACGTCTTCTCGCCGAGGCGATCGGGCCGGTCCCGGTTCGTACGTAGCGCGCTCGACAAGACGTGAGAGTCGAATCTGGCGGCACCTGCCGCCATCAGGGCCGTGTGTGCACCGCCGTCCTCGCCATGGATGCTTGTCTTCAGCGGTATGGCAACTCAGCACATCG
>JAODBN010000236.1 GCA_025463965.1 Acidimicrobiaceae bacterium | reverse complement strand
CGAGGTGGTCACCGACCGGGTACGAGGCGAGCTGATCGCCACCTCGACCGACTCGTTGGACTTCGCGATCAGCTTCGGCGGCGACGGCACCGTGCTGCGCGCCGTCCAGGCCACCGTCGGGCGCGGTGTGCCCGTCCTTGGGGTCAACATGGGCCGCCTCGGCTATCTGACCCAGGTGGAGCCCGATGCCCTCGAGGATTCGTTCGATCGCCTGATCGCGGGCCGTTACGAGATCGACCGGCGGATGACCCTCTCGGTCACCTTCGAGCCGAGCGACGGGGGCCCCTCTCGACGCTTCCTCGCTCTCAACGAGGCCACGCTCGAGCGGATCAGCCCCGGTCACACGATCCGGGTAGCGGTTGAGATCGACGAGCTGCCCTTCCTGACCTATGCGGCCGATGGTCTGATGGTGGCCACCCCGACGGGGTCGACCGCCTACAACCTCTCCGCTCGCGGGCCCGTCGTCTCGCCGTCGATGCGCCTGCTCGTGCTCACCGCGATCTCCCCGCATCTGCTCTTCGACCGCTCCCTCGTCCTCGGTCCCGAAGAGGAGGTGCGTCTCGCGATCCAAGACGGCCGCGTCGGCGCGCTCGTGGTGGACGGGACGCCCATCACCTCCCTCGAGGCCGGCGACATCGTCCGCGTGCGTGCGGCCGACGAGGACGTGCCGTTCGTCTCCTTCGGACGGCGGAATTTTCACGCCGTGCTGCGGGCCAAGTTCTCGCTCGCCGATCGGTAGGGGCGTGCTCGCGGAGCTGCGTGTGCGGGAGCTCGGAGTCATCGCCGATCTCCACCTGGTGCTCGAGGGCGGCATGACCGCCCTCACTGGGGAGACCGGCGCGGGCAAGACCCTCGTGGTCGAGGCGCTCGAACTGCTCCTCGGTGGTCGTGCCGATCCCACCATGGTGCGGGCGGGCGCCGACGAGGCGGTGGTGGAGGGGCGCTTTGCGGACGGGGACGAGGAGCTGGTGCTCTCCCGTGCCGTGCCGGCTCAGGGGCGCTCCCGGGCGACGCGTGACGGCGCCATGGTGCCGCTCTCGGCCCTCGAGGAGCTCGGCCAGGACCTCGTCGACCTCTACGGCCAACACGCCCACCAATCGCTCCTGCGGCCTTCCACCCAGCGTGAGGCGCTCGACCGCTTCTCGGGGGTTGACCTCTCCCGGGTGCAGGCGAAGAGACGGCGCCTCGCCGAGCTGGACGGAAAGATCGCGGAGCTCGGCGGCGACGATCGCCAGCGCCGTCGAGAGCTCGACCTGCTCCGCTTCGAGCTGGCAGAGATCGAGGCGGCGCGGATCGCCTCGGAGTCCGAGGAGTCGGAGCTCGCCCTCGAGGAGGAGCGGCTCGCCGCCGCCAGCGCCCTGCGGGAGGCGAGCTTTTCCGCCTATGACCTGCTCGCGGGGGACGGAGGGGCTGCCGAGCGGGTGGGGGAGGCAATCGAGGTGCTTTCGCGCCTGCCCGGGGTGGAGGACCACCTCGTGCGGCTCCGCTCGTTGGCGGCCGATGCCGAGGACGCGGCGAGCGAGCTTCGCCTGGCAGGAGAGGGCTTCGAGGAGGACCCGGAGCGGCTCGCCGAGGTGCGCGCCCGCCGGCACCTCCTGCGAGGGCTGGTTCGAAAGCACGGCGAGGAGCTGGCGGACGTGATCAACGCCGGTGAGGCCGCCCGCTCGAGGATCGCCGAGCTCGAGTCGGGAGACGTCGCGAGGGAGGCCGCCGAGGCCGAGCGCGCCGAGGTGGCGGCGGAACTGGCGGCCGAGGAGCAAGCGGTGGGCGACGTCCGGCGTGCTGCGGCCCCCCGACTGGCGGCGGCGGTCGAGGAGCACCTGCGTCAGCTGGCCCTCCCGCGCGCCCACCTAGAGGTGCGCCTTCCCGGCCATGGGCTCGCTGACGAGGTGGAGGTCCTTCTTGCGGCGAACCCCGGCGAGCCGCCGCTTCCACTGGCCAAGGCGGCCTCGGGGGGCGAGCTCGCCCGAGCGATGCTGGCATTGCGGCTCGTCCTGACGAGCGACCCCGGGACCCTGGTCTTCGACGAGGTCGACGCCGGCATCGGCGGCGAGGCCGCTGTCGCGGTGGGGCGCTCGCTGGCCGAGCTCGCCCGCGACCACCAGGTGCTCGTCGTGACCCACCTTCCCCAGGTCGCCGCCTTCGCATCGCACCATTTCGTCGTGACCAAGGGCGAGGAGGAAGGCCGCACCGTCACCCGAGTCCGCCTCGTGGAGGGCGACGAGCGCGTCGCGGAGCTCTCGCGCATGCTCGCCGGCCGCCCGGGCAGCGAGGCCGCCCGGCGCCACGCCGAGGAGCTGCTCGCCGAGGCGGCCTCCGGCTAAGGACCGCCGAAGGGGGGCGTCGGCGCCAGGAGCGCGCCGGCGAGCTGGGAGAACGGCCGCGAGGGTGCAGGTCCGCCGGAGCGAGCTACGCACCTTGTAGTTTGGAAGGGGCCAACAAGGAGAGGGCGTCTTGGCGAAGTACGTGTTCGTGACCGGTGGTGTTTCGAGCTCGCTCGGCAAGGGGCTGACGGCCTCCTCCCTCGGGCGCCTTCTGAAGGCACGAGGGCTACGGGTCTCGATGTGCAAGCTCGACCCGTACATCAACTTCGACCCCGGCACGATGAACCCCTTCGAGCACGGCGAGGTCTTCGTGACCGCCGACGGTGGCGAGACAGACCTCGACCTTGGCCACTACGAGCGCTTCATCGACGAGCAGCTGCCGAAGTCGGCAAACGCCACGACGGGGCAGATCTACTCCTCGGTCATCCAAAAGGAGCGCCGGGGCGACTACCTCGGCAAGACGGTGCAGGTGATCCCGCACATCACCGACGAGATCAAGACGCGGATCCGTCGCCTTGCCACCGACCAGGTCGACGTGGTCATCACCGAGGTCGGCGGAACCGTCGGCGACATCGAGATCGTTCCCTTCATCGAGGCCATCCGCCAGTTCCGCCGGGAGGAGGGGCGCGACAACGTCTGCTACGTGCATCTCACCCTGGTGCCCTACCTCGGCCCGTCGGGCGAGCAGAAGACCAAACCCACCCAGCACTCGGTCACCGAGCTGCGTGGCCGCGGGATCCAGCCGGACGTCATCGTCTGTCGCAGCGACCAGCCGATCTCCGCGGCGCTGAAGCGCAAGATCTCGCTTCTTTGCGACGTCGAGATCGAAGCCGTGGTCTCTGCGGTCGATGCAACGAGCATCTACGAGATCCCGATGCTGCTTCACGAAGAGGGTCTGGACTCCATCGTCTGTCGGATCCTGCGCCTCGACGGTCCGGAGCACGGGATCGACCTCTCCGGGTGGGAGACCCTGCTCGAGCGGATCTCGCGCGCCGACGAGACGGTGCGCATCGGCATCGTCGGCAAGTACGTGGACCTGCCTGACGCCTACCTCTCGGTGGTCGAGTCGCTACGCCATGCCGGTTTCCAGCACGGCGCGAAGGTCGCCATCGAGTGGGTCCCCGCCGAAGACGTCAACGACCGGAGCGCCGACGTGCTGCTGTCGGGGCTGGACGGGATCGTCGTGCCCGGTGGCTTCGGCGAACGTGGCATCGAGGGCAAGATCGCGGCGGTCCGTTACAGCCGAGAGCGCGAGCTGCCGACCTTGGGGCTCTGCCTCGGCCTGCAGGTGATGGTGATGGAGTACGCCCGTAACGTTGCAGACCTCGAAGGAGCCAACTCCACCGAGTTCGACCCGAACACCCCGCACCCGGTGATCGATCTCATGGACGAACAGCAAGGCGTCGTCAACATGGGGGGCACCATGCGGCTCGGCTCCTACTTCGCCCAGCTCACTCCCGGATCCCAGGTCGCCAAGGCCTACGGCGAGACCCTGGTGACGGAGCGCCACCGCCACCGCTACGAGGTCAGCTCGCGCTACCGCAGCCGCCTCGAGTCCGCCGGTCTCGGGTGCACCGGGGTGTCACCGGACGGCCGGCTGGTCGAGTTCATCGAGCTGCCCGGCCACCCCTGTTGGATAGGGACCCAGGCGCACCCCGAGTTCACGAGCCGGCCCGAGCGGCCGGGACCCCTGTTCTCCGAGCTCGTCTCCGCGGCGCTCGAGCGGGCACGCTCGCGCAACCCACACCTGTTCGAGCTCGGACTTGATGGCGCCGCCTGAGGAGGCCGGCTCCTCGGGCTTCCGCCAGATCGGCGAGCGCGAGCGGTTCGGCGGCTCGTTCATTCGAATGGTGACGGGGACCTTCGTCGCTCCCGACGGCTACACCTTCGAGCGC
>JAODBN010000218.1 GCA_025463965.1 Acidimicrobiaceae bacterium | reverse complement strand
TACACGGCGAGCTGGCGGATCCGGTTCTCGGCCGTCAAGTCGAAGACCATCGCCTCGCTGACCTCGAGGTGGTTCCCGTCGTTCTCGGTGACCTCCTCGTCGATCTCGACCAGCACCGTCGAGCCGTCCCGGGAGGCGACGAGCCGACGGACCTCGTAGCGGTAGTCGGTGACGGTCGTGAAGATCTTCCGCAGGTAGCCGAGGTAGTCGTCGCGCCCAGCCCGGACGCTCCCGTCGGAGCCGATGCGGACGACGTGCTCGTCCAGCAGCTCCTCGGCGCTGTCGACATCGAAGCGGCCGCCGCAGGCAAGGAACGCCGCGACGACGTCCTCGGCGCTGCGCTCCGGGCCTGGCTGCCCCTGCGCTGTACCCTCCGGCTGCTCGGTCGGGTTCATCGATCGGCTCCTTTGCCAGCGACGACGCGTCCATCTTGGAGCACGAGGTGCACCGAGGCGAACGCGCCGAGATCGTCGAGCGGATTCTCTTCGAGGACCGCCAGGTCCGCCCGAAACCCCGGCCGCACCTGACCGAGATATTCCCCGGCCCCCATCAACGACGCGGGGGTCACTGTGGCGGCACGCAGCGCTTCTGCCCGGCTCAGCCCCGCCTGCTCGAGCGAGGCCAGCTCAACCGCAGTCGCAGAGAGCCCGCCGACGTCGTCGCCCGGCGGAAGGTCGGTCCCCGCGAGCAGGGGCACCCCTGCCGCGATCGCCCGCTTGATGCTGGCGAGGTGGCCGTCCGCCGCCTTTTTGGCGTTGGCGATCGTCGCCTCTTCGAAGCCGTTGTCACGCATCCACGGCTCGCAGCGGGTGACCACGAGGGTGGGAGTCACGTACGCACCACTGGCGGCCAGCAGCTCGGCCGTCGGCGCGTCGAGCTCGTAGGCGTGCTCGAAGCAACGGACACCCTGCTCGAGCGCCTGGCGGATCGCCAGCGAGGCACCGGAATGGGCGACGACGTAGGTGCCGTGCTCGTTCGCGGCGCGCACCGTCCCTGCGAGCTCGCCGCCGGACATCTCTGAGCGTCCCGGGTCCTCGCCTTCGCGCGCCAACCCGCCGTTGATGAAGATCTTCACGTGGTCCGCGCCGGCGCGCAGCTCCTCGCAGGCCGCCTCGTAGAAGCCTTCCTCGCCCACGGCCTCGACACACGCCGCACCCGCTCCGTGGCCGTCCGGGGTGGTGATGGCCCGTCCGGCGCCGTAGATGCGGGGAAGGTCCAGCCAGCCGCGAGCGCGCGCGTGACGGATCCACAGGTCCGCCCGATGCTGTTCGTGGACGCAGCGCACCGTGGTGATACCCGCCGCGAGGGCGCTCTGTGCACGCGCGACCGCACGCAGCACCGTCGCCGCAGGATGCTCGGCGGGGTCGGTGTCCGACATCGGGAACACGATCGACAGGTGGGTGTGGCACGAGATCAACCCGGGCAGCACGTAGCGGCCCCCGACGTCGGTGACGTCGCTCGCATGCGGCGGGAGCCCGGGCCGCAGCGCGACGACCGCCCCGTCGGCGATCTCCACGCTGTGGTCCTCGAGGAGCTCCCCCGTGGCGACGTCGACCACGTTGGCGTTGGTCAGCCAGCGAACCGAGCTCATCTCGAAAGGACCGTGCGTCTCATCGACCCAGCTTCGCATCCGGGCGCATCCCCATCGCCCGCCGCGGTCTGCTCGCCGGACCACGCGAGCGACGGAGCCCGGGGGCTCACCCCGGCACCGGGCGTGCCCGGCTGGCGAAATCCGGGCGGCCGCTACGTGCCGCCACGAGGTTCGGCGAGTCGGCCACGAGACAATCTGCGAACACCGTGGCGCCACTGAGGCCGATCGGCGGCGCGAAGCCGGGCACCGCGCCAAGCGCGGTGATCTCCTGGGCGGTCATCGGACGCAGGCAGGCGCCGTCGAGCATCGCCGACAATTTGCTGACCTTCGGGCGTCGGCGCCGACACGCCGACGGGCAGCCTAAGGCTGATGACTTCTCATCCCCGGGCCTTGGCAGGCTTCGAGGTCCCCCGAGACTTGGACTTCACCTTGTCGACGACACCAGCGACTACGCCGCCAATCAAATTCGCCGGGGGCGTGTCGGGCATACGCGGATGCGGCGCACTGGGTGCCAGCTTCTTCGCTTCCTCGAGGGCGGCGCCGATCTCGTTCAGCCGCTTGCGAGTGATCTTCTGACGAAGCAACGGAAAGAGCTCGCCTTCCTCCTCCTTCACGTGGTGGCGGACGCTTTCGATGAGCACGGTGGTTTTCGCCGCGAAGCGCTCGGCCTCCGGGTCCATGCCCTCGAGCTCCGAGCACAGCCACTTCGCCACGTGGTGCTCCTCGAGCGCCTCGAGCACCTCGTCCTCGCTGGCGGCGACTTCTCGGCGCGCGGACGGGTAGAGGACCTGTTCTTCGATCGCGGCGTGGCGGGAGAGCTCCACGATGATCTCGTCGACGATTCGCCTCCGCTCCACGTGCGCGCCAGGACTGGACTTCTCGAAGGCCTTGAACAGCTTTTCCACCGAGCGATGATCTGCTCGCAGCAACGTGATCGCATCCGGCACCGGGGCCCCCTGTCCACGCTCTCGACTAGGTGTGCGGCTACCCAGCTCGAGAAGCGGACACACTCGGCTTCGGTGCTCTTGTTGGCGGGCAGCTGCAGCCGTTCCTCACCGTTGCTGTCGCCGCCGCGTGCCGACCCGGTAGTGGAAGTAGCCTGTCAGCGCTCTCGGCCGTGACCCCGCCGTGAGCCGGGGCCTGTGCTGTGGTCGCTGCGGCCCAGGCGAATCCCGCCACGACTCCGATTCATGCCCGCACCGTGCCGTGGTTCCTACGGCCGCGATGGGTCGACCTAAGGACAGCGGGCGAAGCGCAGACAGAGCGCTAGCCCTACGAGGAGACGAGATGGGAAGCACCACCGAACGCTGGTGGGTGGAGACCGCCGAGCTTCACGCGGTCGGAACACAGAACGTGGCTCGCGCGGCTCGCGAAGGCGAGTTCCTGTGCGTTGCTCACATCTCCGTCGCCGTGCTCGGCGCGGATGCCCGTGCCGAGGCGGTGGCCTACCAGGTGATGGGCAAGATCCTGCGCAGCTCGCTGCGCCGCAGCGACACCGTCGGCAAGATCGCCGAGCCCTCGGAGCTTGCAGTCGTGCTGCCGAACATCCAGCGCCTCGAGGCGCTTGCATTGCTGGAGCAAATCGGCCGGGTCCTTCGCGACGAGCTGGCCATCGATGGGGCGCTCTCCGCCAGCGTCGGCCTGTGCGAGTTCGACCCTTCCCACGAGGGACCGGACTTCGCCAGCCTTCTCGAAGCCGCCCGGCTCGACGCCAAGATCCCGCTCATTCGGTGGTCATGACCGAGGTTGTCGGTCAGGCGGCCGTGCCCGCCTGACCCTGGCTCTGCGTCACCCGGCGCCTGGCGCCGGTGCGCCAGAGCCCCTCACTCCCCAGCGCTCGAAGACGGTCCCTCGGCGCGGGCGTTCTCGACCGTGTCGAGCGCCTCGCGAAGGCGCGAGATCCACGCCTCCTCGTTGCGGCCCACGAGCTCGACACACCAGGCGAGCGCCTCGCTGCGACTGCGGGCCACTCCGGCCTCGACGAGGGTGTCGAGCACCCGTCGCTGGCGCAGCTGCAGCCGGGTCATCACCGGGACGCTCACCGTCGTGAACAGCCGGCTCGTCGAGCCGACCTTGGCACCCCAGGCGACCTTGCGACCGAAGCGAGCCTCGGCCTCGGAGGCGATCTCGATGCGACGCTCCCGGGTGTCCTCCCGGAATCGCTCGATTCGGGCGGCCTCGGCGGCCGAGAGGCTCTCGTCGCTCGCGTTCTCCACCTGCACGGGTGGCAGGTTCCCCACGACGTAGATCTCGTAGTCGTCGATCGTCAGCTCCGCCTCGCCGACGAACCAACCGTCGACGAGGGCGCCGACGAACCACCCTCGGATCACCTCGCGGTCGGTCGCCGTCGTGGACGACCTGCCCTTTCGTTCCAAATTGAGAGCCCACTCCTGGCCCCGCCTGCCCTGTCCGCGCCGTCCCTGCCCATGCTCTTCTGTTCTCATGATTACATCATTACCGACTTTCACCGTTAATCAATCAGGGAACGCGCTCGGGACGACTACGACCGCGGTCGCAGGTCCCGAGCGGGGAATTCATCTCCAGGCGGCACGCCGGTGGTGCCGGCCAGGCCTTAGCGTCTGGGGACAATGCGCTCGCCCCAGACCCGTAGCGCCCTCGCCGCTGCCGGCGGGCTCGCCGAGCTCGGCCCCGAGCGAGCGCGACCTCGGCACCGCGCTCGGCCCCTCGAGTCGCCGAGCGCCGCGTCGCTCGAGCCCCCGCCCGCAAGAGACGC
>JAODBN010000186.1 GCA_025463965.1 Acidimicrobiaceae bacterium | reverse complement strand
TCCGGCACCAACAGCGCCATCCGTGAGCTCGGCGGCGTGCTCGGGATCTCGGTGCTCGGTGCCATCTTCGCCGCCGCCGGTGGCTACGCCAGCGGCACGAGCTTCGTCGGCGGGCTGGTCCCCGCGGTGTCGGTCGGAGCGGTCGTGGTGGGAGTCGGCGCCATCGTCTCGCTCTTTCTCCCCGGGCACCGGCGGGGCGCGCCCGCAGAGCCCGCAGAGCTCGGCGAGGTGGTCGGGGTGCTCGAGTCCGTGTGAGCGTCCGAACTCGGTGACGGCCCGGCGCCCTCGCGGGCCGGGCCGTCACCGCTCCTTGAGCGGCCCGCCCCTGCTCCGGGGCGGTAGATTTGGGTCATGGCGACCAACGAAGACCGAGGCGGGGCGAGCGTGGCAGGGCCGGAGGGCCGGTCCACCGGGACGCTGCGGGTCAAGCGGGGCCTCGCCGAGATGCTGCGCGGTGGCGTGATCATGGATGTGGTCACCGCCGAGCAGGCGCGCATCGCCGAGGACGCCGGGGCGGTCGCCGTGATGGCCCTCGAGCGCGTGCCGGCCGACATCCGCCGCGACGGCGGGGTGGCCCGCATGAGCGATCCGGCGCTCGTGACCGCGATCCAGGACGCCGTGACGATCCCGGTGATGGCAAAGGCCCGCATCGGGCACTTCGCCGAGGCGCAGGTGCTCCAGACGCTCGAGGTCGACTACATCGACGAGAGCGAGGTGCTCACCCCGGCGGACGAGGCCTACCACATCGACAAGTGGGCCTTCTCGGTGCCTTTCGTGTGCGGGGCGACCAACCTCGGCGAGGCGCTGCGACGGATCTCGGAGGGCGCGGCGATGATCCGTTCCAAGGGCGAGGCCGGGACCGGCAACGTCGTCGAGGCGGTCCGTCACCTGCGCTCGATTCTCGGTGACGTCCGCAAGCTCACCCAGGCGGACCCCGCCGAGCGATACGGGTGGGCCAAGCAGCTCCAGGCGCCGATCGACCTCGTGGAGGAGATCGCCGCCACCGGCAAGCTCCCGGTCCCGCTGTTCTGTGCCGGGGGCCTCGCCACGCCGGCCGACGCGTCGCTCGTGATGCAGCTCGGCGCCGAGGCGGTGTTCGTCGGTTCCGGCATCTTCAAGGCCAGCGACCCGCCACGGCGTGCCCGGGCCATCGTCGAGGCGACCGCCCACTTCCAAGATCCCCAGATCGTCGCCAAGGTCTCCCACGGCCTCGGCGACGCGATGCCCGGGGCCGAGATCTCCACGCTGGACGTGAAGCTGGCCGAACGCGGCTGGTGAGCGCCGTCGGCCCAGAGCGGGCCCCGGCCCCGACGATCGGGGTCCTGGCACTGCAAGGCGACGTCCGAGAGCACGTCGCGGTGCTCACAGCCCTCGGTGCGGAGGTTCGCCTGCTGCGCCGTCCCGAGCACCTCGAAGGCCTCGACGCCGTCGTGCTCCCGGGCGGGGAGTCGACGACCCTCTCGCTCCTGCTCGGTTCTTCGGGCCTCTCCGGGCCTCTCGCCGACGCGCTCGGCGGCGGCTTGCCCGCCCTCGGTACGTGTGCGGGGATGATCCTGCTCTCCCGGGAGGTACTGGACGGACGGCCGGACCAGACCAGCCTCGGCGTGATCGACATCGCGGTGCGCAGGAACGCCTTCGGCCGCCAGGTGGAGTCCTTTGAGGCGGATCTCGACGTGAAGGGCCTCGAGACCCCGATGCACGCGGTGTTCATCCGCGCCCCCTTCGTGGAGTCGGTGGGCCCGAACGTGGAGGTGCTCGCTGCGGTGGAGCGGCCCGACGGGTCGTCGCGGCCCGTGGTCTGCCGGGAGGGATCGGTGCTCGTCGCTTCCTTCCATCCCGAGCTCGCCGGGGACGACAGGCTGCATCGGCTGCTGCTCGACGAGGTGCGCTCCTCGCGCTGAGCTCGTCCGCTCGACAAGCGGATGTGGCCAGGACCGAAGAGTCCCCGGGCCACGCTCTGATCGCCGTGTCGCTGATCGGGCTACGGTCCTCACCGGGGCGCTGTGGCCGGTCGGCGAACGAGCCCGCAGAACGGGGGACGAAGAGATGGCCTCGGGGCGGCATCGGCACTTCGTGAACGACCCGCAGAACCTCGTCGAGGAGGCGCTCGAGGGCTTCGAGCTCGCCCATCGCCATCTCGTCCGCTGGAACCGCGACCCGAGCTTCGTGGTGCGCTCAGAGGCCCCCGCGCAGCCGAAGGTGGCGCTCGTGTCCGGCGGCGGCTCGGGCCACGAGCCGTTGCACGTGGGGTTCGTCGGCACCGGGATGCTCGACGCCGCAGTTCCCGGAGCCATCTTCGCCAGCCCGGCCGGCTTCCAGATCGAGCAGGCCACCCGGATGGTGGCGTCCGAGCTGGGCGCCCTCTATGTGGTGAAGAACTACACCGGCGACGTCCTCAACTTCCAGATGGCCGCCGAGCTCGTCGCGGGCGAGATCGAGGTCGCCTCCGTCGTCACCAACGACGACGTGGCCGTCCAGGACTCCCTCTACACCGCCGGTCGA
>JAODBN010000185.1 GCA_025463965.1 Acidimicrobiaceae bacterium | reverse complement strand
GACACCCCACGGCCGGTCGGGGACGTTGTTGGTCTCGCCGGGCGCGTTCTCCGGGATCACCGCAGGC
Organism: Acidimicrobiaceae bacterium; assembly: GCA_025463965.1. Classification (GTDB taxonomy): domain Bacteria; phylum Actinomycetota; class Acidimicrobiia; order Acidimicrobiales; family Bog-793; genus JAODBN01. Next base: position 14,466 of record JAODBN010000185.1, on the reverse strand, counting down.
CAAACGTGTTGGGTGACCGAGACGGCCTCCTCGAACGGGTTGCTGCCCCAGATGCGCGTTGTGGTCTTTGTCGTGTAGGTCGGCACGAGGCTCGGGTCCTGTGGTGGCGGCTGCACTTGGTAGTCCGGCGTGGCCGGCGGCTGTCCGAACGGATAAAGCTGGTTGGTCGACGAGGTGCTCCCCGATGTGGTGGTCGTGCTCGTCGTGCTGGTGGCCCCCGCCAGCTTGAACATCGCAGGGGCCTTCGGCTGCCCCACCGCGCTTGCCGGGGGAAGCGTAAATGCCAAAGTGACGCACACGGAAACCACCGCGCTCGCGGCCGCCGCGAGAGCGACGCGTGGGTTTGGCGGCGACCAGCGCCGTTCGGACCGATGGATCATCTGACTCTCCATTCCTTGTTGGCAACGGGTCCCGGATGGCAGGGAGCGACACGCTTCAGCCACAGGGTTGAGCCAGTGTCACTGTCGGCGGGGTGAGGGGTAACCACCCGAGCAGGGTGCTTTTGCACAGATCGTGCGCTGGCAGGGCCACCCCAATCGGGTGACTGTTGATCCCCGAAGGGATCGAACTCACCCGCTGTGTTGACGATGTTGGGCTAGGACGCAAGCTGCAAGGCGCCCTGCATGCCAGGTCGGCACCGCCGCGAGTCCGGCCCGGAGGAAGCATTGCCGATGGGGGCACGTCCGGCTCAACCTTGGGGCATCCTGATACCCCCCTGTGCAGACAGGGTCTCCAGCGCGACAATTCCCATGTGGAAGGGGAGTCCGGCCACCGTTGGCGCGAGGGTGGAGGATGGGCCAGCTGCCACGGCATGGTGAGCCGCCCCGCGCTCTTCGAACTTCTCGGGAGCTCGGCTCGCGTTGTTCACGTCTCGGCACCGGCAGGCAGCGGCAAGACGGTGCTCGTGAGGTCGTGGTTGCAGGAGCGGCGGCTGGAGGAGCGTGCTGCCTGGATCTCCGTACGGGCCGAGTCGTGCGACCCCGAGCGACGGTCGGCCATCGTGCTCGATGCGCTTCACTCGTTGCCGGCGAGTCGCCAACGGGTGGGTGGGCTCCCCTCGGGGCCCGGTCGTGGCGGCGCGGAACGCATCGAACGACTGCTCGCGGAAGCGTCAGAGTCTGCCGATCCGCTCTGGCTCGTGATCGACGAGGCGGACGAGCTGCAAGCCCGCCACGCGGCAGAGCTGGAGAGCGTGCTCAGCCGTGGCCCACCGCAACTGCACGTCTTGCTCTTGTCGCGTCGTCGGCTGCGACTCGGGCTTCATCAGCTGCGCCTCCGTGGCGAGCTCACCGAGATCGGCTCCCAGGATCTCCGCTTCACCGAACGCGAGGCGCGGCAGCTGTTTTGCGCGGTCGGCGTTTCGTTGTCAGACCGGGCGCTCACGCGGCTCCATGCCCGGACAGATGGCTGGGTCGGTGGCCTGCGGCTAATCGCCGATGCCCTTGATCGTCATCCCGATCCGGAGCGCTTCGCCGAGGAATTCTCCGGGTGTGACCGGAATGTCGCGGAATACTTGCGCGCCGAAGTACTGGACCAATTGTCAGGAGATGCTCGGCGGCTCCTCCTGCGCACGTCGATCCTCGAAGAGGTTGGCGGTGATCTGGCGGACCACCTCACCGGCGCAGCCGGTGGGGAGCGTGTCCTCCAAGACCTCGAGGAGGCGAATGCCTTCGTCTGCGCCGTCGATGGGCAGCGGTCGCTCTTCCGCTACCACCCGCTCTTCGCCGATTTGCTCCGCCTAGAGCTGCGCCGCGCCTGCCCCGAAGAGGTTGCCGAGGTGCACGGCATGGCCGCAGAGTGGTTCGCTGACAATGGCGACCCGATCCGGGCCGTGCGCCATGCGCTGGCAGGACGCCATTGGACGCGGGCGGCCGGCTTGCTGCTCGACCACTGGCTCGAGTTGTACGTCGAAGGCAAGTTGGAGACGGCGCACGAGGTGCTCAGCCAGATCCCCGGCCAGCCGGTGTCGGCGAATCCCGAGCTAGCCGCCCTTCGGGCCGGAGATGAGCTGATCCATGGCTCGCTCCACGCGGCGGCGGAGCAGCTCGCCGCCACGACGCTGGCACGCGACCGCGTGCCACCCGAACGGCGCGAGCGCTTGTCGGTCATGCTCGATGCGCTCCAGCTCATATACGCCCGCCAGCGCAAGGATTTGCCGGCTGCCATGCATGCTGCGCGTCGACTCCTTAGATACACCAGACGCGGGTGTGGACGGACGATCGGCGATGACGTTGCGGCGATGACGCTTCTCAACGTCGGCACGGCCGAGGCCTGGACGGCACGGCGCGACGAAGCCGAACAACACCTCGAGCTCGCGATCGAGATCGCCCGGCGCAGCCAGCGCAGCTATCTCGAGGTCGCCGCCCTCGGGCAAGTGGCGCTTCAGGTGCGTCTCGGCTCGTTCCAGCGCTCAGTCGATTTCGGGATGCACGCGATCTATCTCGCGAGCCAACACGGCTGGACCCGAGATCCACTCGTTACGCCGGCTTACGTCGCAATCGCCGCCGTGCGGGTATGGCAGGGCCTCCTCGACGAGAGCGAGGAGTGGCTCGAGGGCGCGGATGTCGCTGGCGGCGCGGAGGGTGAACCGGCGACGGCCGTGCTGCGCTCCTACGTGCGCGGACTCATCGAGTTGGCACGGGGCGACGCCGAACGCGCCCACAGCGCCTTCGACGCGAGCGCCCGGCACGCAGCGACACTTGTGACCCCACACCTCCTCGCGGTGCGAGCCAGAGCGTACGGGCTGCAAGCACTCCTTGAGATCGAGGAGATCTCACGGGTGTCGGCCATCGTCGGGCAGATGAGCGAGGCCGAGCGGTCGCTCAGCGAGATGCGCGTCACGATCGCGCTGCTGCGACTTGCCGAGGGAGACGCACGAGCAGCGAAGCGCACGCTCTCGCCCGCGCTCGAGCGTGCGGGCGCCGAACGACGCCCCGGGGGGTGGATGATCCACGGCTTCCTCGTGCAGGCGCTCGCCTGCGAAGCTCTCGATGACGTCACCGGCGCGGCGCAAGCGCTCGAGGAGGGGCTGGCGCTTGCAAAGCTCGACGGGGCGATCCTGCCGTTTCTTCTCCATCGGTGCCCGCGTCTCCTCGAGCGTCATGGGCTACGCCGTCCACCCCACGCCGAATTCGTCGCCGGCATCCTCGGTCTGCTGCCGGAGACGCAAGACGCCGATCGCCAACCCGCTGGGGCGCTCTCGCCCGCGTTCCTCAGCGAGAGCGAGGTGCGCGTGCTGCGCTACTTATCGACGAACCTCTCTGCTCCTGAGATCGCGGCCGAGCTCTACCTCTCGGTGAACACCGTCAAGAGTCACCTCCGGCACCTTTATGGGAAATTGAGCGTTCACCATCGCCGAGAGGCAGTTGAGCGTGCGCGGTCACTCGGTCTGCTCGCTGCGCCGTCGCCGTGTACGGAGCGGGTCGGAGCGCCCGCGGACCGAGAGGGTGCACGTCGGACGGTGTGCGGTCGAGGGCCGCCGAATGAATACGGTTCGAGCGGCCGCGACGTCTGGTTCGCCTAAGCACTGTTAATGAAGTCGCGAGAGCGGGGCGAGCCGACCGACCGACGGCCGCGTGGCATCGATTGCCTGCCGCCCTGAACCCCTACGCCAGACCCGTCAGCTCGGACGAGTAGGTCCATAGCCAGTCGGCGAGCACGTCGCGCTCGGCGAGGGGGTTGATGGGCGCGGGACGGCAGTTCGCGTAGTAGCCGCCTGAGCGCCAGTCGACGCCGGGGACGGAGGAGACCAGCCACACGAGGGTGTCGGCGCCTCGCTCAGGGCTGGTGAGCAGGACGTGGCGCAGGGGGGTGCGGTAGACGAGCCCGGCCATCAACCCACCGCGGCGCCCGAACTCGGTGCGTACCGCTCCGGGGTGGAAGGCCGCCGCGGAAATCCCGCGAGAGCGCCACCTTCGATCGAGCTCTCGGGAGAAGATCACGTTCTCGAGCTTGGTCGTGCCGTAGACCCGGAAGGCCTGATACCGCCGTGGCACGGGTTGATTAGGCCGCAGCCGGCCGATCATCTGGGCACGGCTCGAGGTCTGGATCACTCGGCTACCCGGCCCGAGCCGGTCCGCCACCAGGTTGGTGAGGAGGAAGGGGGCCAGGTGGTTCACCTGAAAGGTGAGCTCGTTCCCGTCTTCGGTCACGACCTTTGATCGCGACAGCAACCCGGCGTTGTTCGCCAGCACATCGATGCGTTCGTAGTCGCTGCACAGCCGATCTGCGAGGTGGCGCACCTGCGAGAGGCTGGCGAAGTCGCACACGTACGGCGTTCCGCCGGTGCGAGCGGCCACCGCCTCGGTCTTCTCTGGCGAGCGGCCGACGAGCGCGAGGCGCGCGCCGAGATCACCGAGGCGCTCTGCCGCAGCAGCCCCGATCCCGTCGCTCGCGCCGGTGATCACGACCACCTGACCGTCGAGGCGGCGCTCGCTGCCGGAATCTGTCAAGGTTTCTGCCCTTTCGTGCTCAGACCATCCTTACGGATTCGTCGGCCCGACGGGTCCATGGGCACTTCGACCCCATCGCCGGGACGGACGTCCGGTTCGCACCATCGGGCGCCCCGCATCGGGGCGCGCGATGTCTGCAAACGATCGGACTTGGTTCATGCCGTCGGGCGGGCGGGTGGTGTCCCGCGAGTCTGGGGAGACGTGCGCCGGAGCACCGTTCCCGCCCGCCCGGGGCTCAGGTGCCGGTGATGGAGACCACCACCTCGCCGTGCCTTCGCACGGGGAGGGGATGGACCGCCGACCGGGCGTTCCCAAAGGCGTAGACGGCGCCGTCTCGTGCAAGCAGCCAGTAACCGCCGGCGTCGCCAGTGGTGGCGATGCTGGTGAAGGGCCCGGCCGACGCGCTCGGGAGCACACCGGCGAAGTGTCGGGCGTCACCGACGGCCACGACGGCGCCGTCGCGGGCGAGCAGCCAGTAGCCGTGGCCGTCGAGGGTGGGGGCGAGCGCCACCGCGTCGGCGAGCTTCGTCGTGCTCGCGACGTGCGAGGCGTCGCCGAGGGCGAGCACCTCGCCGCTGCGGCCGAGCACCCACAGGCCCCGCCCGTCCGGGGAGGCGGCAATCGCGACGGCGGGGGAGATCCCGGGGTTCCGGCGGGGGGCGATCCGCCGGGCGTCGCCGAAGGCGAAGACCTCGCCGCTCCTCGAGAGGACCCAGTAGCCCCGTCCGTCGAGGCTCGCGGCCAGCCCGACGTAGGGAGCGGCCGGCGCCGGAGGTCCGGCGCCGTAGGTGCGAGCGTCTCCGGAGGCGAGGAGCGTTCCCGACGAGGTCAGGGACCAATAGCCGAGATCGTCCGGCGTCGCGACGACCGCGACGAGCGAGCCTGCCGCCGCACGGGTCGAGGAGAGTCGTGCGGCGCGGGCCGGATACGCCCTCGCCCCGCCGTAGGCGCGAACGGCGAGATCTGAGGAGCCCGTCCAAAAGCCGTGCCAGGTCGGCGTGACGCGCTCGACGAGCGAGGTGCTCCAGGCGCGGTACGTACGAGTCCCCGAGTAGCGGACCCCGACCAGCCGCGTCCCGGCTGAGGTGAATCCGTGCACGAGCGTGCAGGTGACGGTCCCCGTGGCCGTGAGACGCACCCCCGTGCAGCCGGGCACGGTCTGACGTCCGACGGTGAAGCTCACCGTTCCGCCCGCGGCGCCCTTGGCCCCGCCGAGATGCACTCGGTACACGAGCCGCTCGCCGACCGACCCCGCGAGCGGAGCGGAGAACACATGAGCGAGCGCCGGCTTGCCCGCCGAGCCGGGCTTCGGGCTCGGGACGGGCACCGTGATTGTGGTGGCCGGCGTCGGGGTGGGAGCCGTCGGTGCGGCGAGCGACGTCGGCGAGAGCGACGGGGTGCTCGGGCTGGAGCCGCCGCCGTCTGTCGTGACCCCGCTCGGAGGGCCGGACCCGGACCCGGACCCCGTTCCGGACCCGCTGCTCGAGGTCGACCCCGGGGCGGGTGTCGCTTCCGCCGCCCTGACCTGGAGAGGAACCAGCACCGCCGAGCTGGCGTAGAGGGGGTCCCCCGAGTAGCTCGCCTTGAGCTGGTGCACTCCGACAGCTGCATCGGCAGCCGCCGTGCAGGACGCCTGCCCGCCGCTCAAGGCGAGATCGGTGCAGCTCGCGAGCGTCGCCCCGTCGTCGGTCACGCTGACCGTGCCGCCGGGGGCGGCACCACTGCCGTTCACCTGCACCTCATAAGTCAGGTCTGACCCGGCGCTCACCGGTTGGGTCCCGACCGCGAGGGACATCGTCGCCACCGAAGCACCAGTGGCATTGACCTGCTCCACCGCGGACGCGCCGGCTGGCAGGTAGGTGGACGAGCCGCTGTAGTCGGCGGCCACCACGTGGGCGCCTTGACTGGGAAAGGCCGGAAGGACACAGTCCGCAACGCCTGCCGCCACGGCCACTTGGCCGCCGCCGCCGCACCCTGCGGGCTGGCCGTCCACGGTGAAGCTGACCGAGCCGCCGGGCTGGCCGAAAGAACCGGTGAGCGAGGCGGAGAGGTCAACCGTCGTCCCGACCCCGGTAGGCGACGGGCTCACCTGCAGCTGAACGCCCGCAGGAGCGGGGCTGATCTGTTGGACCAGTTCCGAGCTGGCCGACGCATTCGACCCATCTCCGCTGTAGGTCGCAACGATCTGGCGGGACGTGTCGGCCGCGTAGCCGCCCGACACGGTGCAGGTCGCGCTCCACGTGCTTGCCGATCCGGCCGTCAGTCCGAGCGAACCGCAAGACGAGATGGTGGTGCCGTTGTCGGTGAAGCCGACCGAGCCCGCGGGCGAGCCGGAGAAGCCCTGCAGCGTCGCCGTGTAGGTGATCGAAGTACCGACCTCGACCGAGGTCCCGCTCGAGGACAACGACATCGAAGGGACCGTGAGGCCGCTCCCGATGTGCTCGGTCAACTGGCCGCTGCTGGCCACGACGTCGCCGCTTCCGGAGTAGTCGGCCTCGATCACCTGGGTTTGCTGGCCGCTCGCCGGGTAGGGACCCGGCGAGCAGGTTGCCGAACCGCCGATGAGGCCAATTGCGGCGCACAGCGTCGTCGAGCCGTCCACGAAGTTCACGCTTCCGCTTGGCGTGCCGCCCGTCGAGGTCACCGTCGCGGTGTAGCTCGCCTGGCTCCCGTTGGCCGCAGGGTTCGCTCCAGCGGTGACAACGACCGCCGACGCCGCTGGCGCCTGCTCCACGGTCTCCACCAATCCAGCCGCGCTCTCCGCCAGCGCCGCGCCGCCCAAGTAGGAGGCACTCACCTGGTCCAGGCCGATGGCGAGGCCCGAGAGCGTGCACGTGGCGCTCCCGTTCGACACAGCGACGAGCCCGGGATCGCCGAGATCGACGGCGCACGAAAGGGGACCAGAGGCACCCGCAAACTGGACGGCTCCTGACGGGTTTGCCGCGCCGGTAACCGTGGCGGTGAGAGTGATCGGTGAGGTCGACGGGGCCGGATCCGGCGAAGCCGAGAGCGACAGCGTGCTCGTGATCGGGCTGACCTGGAGGGCCAGGGGCGAGGCGGCGCTCGGAAAGGAGGTACTGGCGCTGTTTCCGAGGTAGAGCGCGTCGAGGCGTACGGTGCCGGCGGCGGAGAAGCCGCTCGGAAGCGAGCAGCTGACCACGCCGGAGGCAGCCCCGCTGAGCGAGGAGAGGGAGAGGTTCTGACAGCCCGAGATGGCGGCTCCGTTCTCGGTGAAGGTCACGGTGCCCGAGAGAGCCTGGGAGGCTGCCGAAGACGAGCTCACCGTCGCCGTCAGCGTGAGCGGGCGGTCGGCGATGACGGTGCTGGCGGAGCTGGCCAGGGCGGTCGAGGTCGACGCGGTGCTGGGTGCCGGGGTGACCGCCTCCACGAGGACGGGCGAGCCGCTGGCGGCGAACAACGTGCTGCCTAGGTAGGTGGCGGTCACGAGATGCGTCGAACCGCTCGCATATCCCGAGGAGACGGTGCAGGTGGCGCTCCCGCTGGTGAGCGAGGCACCGAAACTCCCGCCGCAGCTCGAGATGGCGACTCCAGCATCCGTGAAGACCACCGAGCCCGACGGGGTACCCGCTCCCGAGCTGACAGTGGCGGTGTACGTGACCGACTGGCCGGGGGCGACTGTCGTCGCGGATGAGGAGAGGGAGGTCGCCGTGGTCGCTCCGAGCAGGTCGATCTGGGTCGCGCCCTCCGCGGGGAGATTTGCGCCGTCGCCGCTGTAGAGAGCGACGATGACGGTGGAGCCGAGCTTGGATCGGACCAAGGCGATGTTCGGTACCGTGCAGCTCGCCGACACCACCGAGCCCCCGCCGCCGAGGCTCACCGAGCTGCACAGGACGAGGCCGCCTTCGAGAAAGGCGACCGATCCGGTCGGCGTCGCCCCTTCCACAGCGGCGGTGAAGGTGACCGACTGTCCGATGACCGGAGCAGCGGAGCTCGAGGAGACGAGCACTGTGGGCGTGGCCGGACCGGTCGCTTGCGCTCGATCCGCCGAGAGCGGCACGAGGATGCCGAGCAAGACGGCAACCACGAGGATGTCGACCATTGCCCGCCGGAGCGGGACGCACGCGTGCATATAGGGCCCTCCGATGGCGGCACCGCCGCCCGGGTCACTCGGACAACAAGCAAATGAGTGCAGGCTCTATTACGACCGGCAACGCGCGAACTCTTATTACGGATGCGTTTCAGTTAAGGCGGCGAAGTCCATCGATAACGGCGCGCTGTGCCAGAAACCGTCGACAAGCAGCGAGTTAGGCCGCGACGTGCTGAGAAAGGCATCCCAACCTTCTGGCGCAGACACTTGCACGCTGTCCAATGGTCGGGCCGCCGGGCCGTCTGTACGGGTCCCGCGGATATGGCGATGCCGAGCCGTCGGGCCGCGCGGCTGGCTCAGCACCGACGAGGGGGTCAGCTGCAAGCTGGCGCCCTGATAGCGCACCACGACGGCCCATCGACGGGCGGCCGGGCGGTGGATGGAGAGGGGCGGTTCAGCCCCCGACGCGGCTCAGGGAGTGAGCTCGCCTAACCCGTCGATCTCGACAGCGCCCGCAGCGCTGGGTGCCCCATCCGCCTGGGCCTGCGAAGCGGCCTGGGCTGGGGGAGGCGTCTGGGCTGGGGGAGGTGTCTGGGCTGGGGGAGGTGTCTGGGCTGGGGGAGGCGTCTGGGCTGCCGGAGCAGGCTGGGGGCCTGGAGCGACCTGGGCCGCGGCCGGTGGGATCAGTGCTCGCACGCCGTTCAGCAGGCTGCCGAGCTCCATCGGGACCACGAACTTGGTCGACGGCGACGATCCCACCTGCTTGAGGGTGTCGAGGTACTGCAGCAGCATGGTGTTCTGGTCGAGGCCCCGAGCAACACCGAGGATGTTCTCCAGTCCGGACGAGAAGCCCTGGGCGCGCAGCAGTGCCGCCTCGCGCTCACCTTCTGCCGACAGGATCGTCGCCTGCTTGGCACCTTCTGCGGACAAGATGGCGGCAGCGCGCTGTCCCTCGGCGGTGAGGATCGCCGCGGACTTCTTGCCCTCGGCCTCAGTGACGGCCGCCCGGCGCGTGCGCTCGGCGGACATCTGGCGGGTCATGGCCTCCTGCACCCCGGGCGGCGGGTTGACCTCTCGCACTTCCACGTTCGTCACTTTCACGCCCCAGCGCTCGGTCACCTCATCGAGGCGAACGCGCAGCAGCGCGTTCATGGCCTCGCGCTTGGAAAGCACGTCGTCGAGGGGCAGGTCGCCCACCACGCTGCGCAGCGTCGTGGCGGCGATGTTGAGCGCCGCACCCGAGAAGTTCTGGACCGAGACCACGGAGGCCTCGGGATCCAACACCGTGTAGAAGATGATGAAGTCGATCGAGATAGAGGCGTTGTCCTTGGTGATCGCCACCTGGGACGGGATCTCGAGGTACTGCTCGCGAAGGTCCACCCGGTTGGTGCGGTCGGTGATCGGGTTCACGATCACGAGACCGGGCCCGCGGGCGCCCGACAAGCGACCGAGCCGGAACAGCACCACCCGCTCGTACTCCCGTGCGATTTTCACGGACCGGGAGGCCACTAAGCCCAACAGTGCCACGACGATCACCGCGATAGTGATGCCCAGGATCATTTCTCTGCCTCCGGTCCTTGACCTTCTGATTGTGGCCAGCTCGGCTCGCCGAGGCCGAGGGTGCCGGCTTCCGCGTGCCATACCTCGAGGCGGATCCCGTTCACCCCGACGACCTCTATCTGCGCCCCCGAAGGGACCGGTCCGTTCAAGCAGGTGGCGGACCACCGTTCGCCGCGGACCTGGACCACGCCCTCGGGACCCATCGTTCCGACCGCCACCCCAGCCGCGCCGACGAGGCTGCGCTTGCGAGAGGCCGCCGGCGCACGGGTGATCCCGTGGTAGGCGGACACGCCGACCACGGCAGAGCCGGCGACATCCAGAGCGAGCAGTGCCCAAGCGAGGCCGGGATCCGTCCCGCCAATGGCCAGCATCGCCAGGAGCACCGCGGCGGCGATCCCGGCGAAGACAGCACCAACATGGACGTGCGGCCCTCCGAGGGCCCCGGCGGCGATGAGCACGCAGAAGGCGCCGAGCAGTGCTGCCGCCACGGCCCACATGGGCGCCTCCTCTGTCCGACGGTGCGTCGGGAACTGTCACCGATCCTAACGGCCGCGCACTGCCCCTACGATGTCGGCCGGGCCATCGGGACGAACCGGGCCCGGTGCAGCCGGAAGGAGCGCCACGGTGGACGTGCGGATCGGGATCACCCAGACGGCCAAGGAGCTAGACGTCGAGCTGGATGCGGCCGTCGGACGCGAGGAGCTGCTCGCCGACATCGAGCGTGCACTCGCTGACGCGGACGGCGTGCTCTGGCTCACCGACAAGCGGGGGCGCCGGGTCGGCGTGCCTACGGCCAAGGTCGCCTACATCGAGGTCGGCCCCGACTCCGAGGATCGGCGCGTCGGCTTCGGGGCCCGCTAGGCGGGTCGGGCGGCTCGGGATGAGCCGGGCGCCCGGCCGGTGAGCGGACTCCTCCAGCGCCGCCTTCTCTTTGTCAGCGGGAAGGGCGGCGTCGGCAAGACGACGGTGGCGGCCGCGCTGGGCCTCCTCGCCGCGTCCCGGGGAAAACGGGCGCTCGTCTGTGAGACCGACCCCCGAGGGGGGCTCTCGAACGCGTACGACTGCGGGCCGACGGCCTTCCAGCCGCTCGAGGTCTCGCCACGGCTCTTCGCCATGTCGATGGACACCGAGGCGTCGCTTCGCGAGTACCTGAAGCTCAACCTGCGCGTCCCGATGGTCGGCCGGATCGGCCCGCTCGCTCGCGCCTTCGACTTCGTCGCCACCGCAGCCCCGGGCGTCCGAGAGGTGCTGACGGTGGGCAAGCTCTGCTGGGAGGTCCGCGAGGGCCACTTCGACATCGTGGTGGTGGATGCCTCGGCGAGCGGCCACATCATCGGTCAGCTGGCGGCGCCGATCGGCATCAACGAGCTCGTCCGGGTCGGCGCGATCCGCAACCAGACCGACTGGATGCTCGAGATCCTCGACGACCCCGCCCAGACCGGCGTGTGCCTCGTCGCCACTCCGGAGGAGACCCCCGTCAACGAGGCGGTCGAGCTAGTCGGTCGCCTCAAGGAGGAGACCGGGGTTCACCTCGCGGCCGTCATCGCCAACCGCGTCCTTCCCGAGCTGTTCTCGGGCGGCGACCAGGCGACCTTCGACGCACTCTGCTCGACCGGCGGCATCCGACGGCTATCCGAGGCAATCGGGCGCGGAGAGCACCCCATTTTGACCGAGGTGCTCGAGGCAGCCCGCCTCGCCGTACAGGTCCGTCGCTCCGGGGCGGAGCACCTCGCCCGGCTCCGGGAGGGGGTTCCGGCGGATGTGCCCCTTATCCACCTTCCTTACCTGTTCGGGCGGTCGAACGGTCCTCGGGCGATCCGCCAGGTGGCGGACTTCCTCGGCGAGGAGCTCGGCGAATGAGCCCGGCGCGGCCGCGGGGATCCGCGCCGGAGCGCTCGGGAGGGGCCGTCGAGCATCTCGTCGCGGCGAAGGAGGTGATCGTCACCTGCGGGCCTGGCGGCGTCGGCAAGACGACCGTCGCCGCGGCGCTCGCCGCCGAGGCGGCGCGTCGCTCACCTGGTCGTGTGCTCGTGCTCACCGTCGACCCGGCTCGGCGGTTGGCCGACTCCTTCGGCATGCACGGGCTCGGCAACGAGGCTCGCCGCGTGCCCCCAGAGGCGTTCGCCGCAACCGGCTCGCCCGCGCGTGGCGAGTTGTGGGCGGCCATGCTCGACACGGCGGCATCGTGGGACGCGCTCGTGCGCCAGCATGCGCCCGACGAGGCCACTGCCCGCAAGATCCTCGTCAACCCGCTCTATCGCAACATCACCGGGCGCTTTGCCCGTAGCCACGAGTACATCGCGATGGAGCGCCTCCATCAGCTGAGGGCCGAAGGCCGATACGACCTGCTCGTCGTCGACACCCCACCTTCGACGGACGCGCTCGACTTCTTGGACGCGCCCGAGCGCATGGCGGAGTTCTTCAGCTCCACTTTGCTGCGCTGGCTCGTGGCGCCCGGTCGTTCGCGGCTGGTGAACATGGCGTCGCGTCCGTTCTCCCAGGTCGCCGACCGCATCCTCGGGATGCAGTTCCTCGAGGACATCGCCGAGTTCTTCCTTTTGTTCCAGCAGATGCACGCCGGGTTCACCAAGCGTGCCCAGGCGGTTTCCGCGCTGCTTCGCGAGCCCAGCACCACCTTCATCGTGGTGACGAGCCTCGAGCCCGGTCCGGTTGCTGAGTCGATGCGCCTCGCCGGCGAGCTCGCCCGCCGGCACCTGTCCCTCGGCCTCCTCGTGGCCAACAAGACGCTCCCGTCGGGTCTCGACGACCCCGGCGCGGCGGCGCTGGCCGAGGAGCTCGCAGCGAACGCATCCTCGCTCGGTGAGGCCGTCGCCGGCTCGAGCCGCCGGCCGGCCGCGCTGTCCGATCCCGAGCGCGTGGCGCGCGTGATCGGCGCGGTCGGACACAGCTTCACCAACTTCCGAAAGGTCGCCCAGCGCGAGCACGAGATGCTCGAGCAGCTGGCGGGCGAGCACCAGGTGGTGGCGACGGTTCCGAACATCGCCCGCGACGTCGTCGACCTGGCGGCGCTTCTCGAGGTCGGCCGCCACCTCTTCGACCCCGACCAGGCAGGGCGCCAGCCCCCCGCCCGCGGCCGACGGTCCTAGCATCGCCTGGTGCTCGACTACCACGTCCACCTCTGGCCGCACCAGGATCGGGCGGACCCCGCGGAGCACCGCCTCGAGCAACTGGCGCGCTACTGCGAGCGCGCGGCCGAGCAGGGCGTCGAGGAGATCGCGCTCACCGAGCACTTCTTCCGCTTCCGTGCCGGGCGCGCAGTCGTCGACCGCTTTTGGAAGGACGAGCCCGATCCCGCGCTTCGAGAGCGCGTCGCTGCGTACTTCGACCATCACGCCACTGCAGACCTCGACGACTACGTCGAGGCGGTGCTGGCGGCTCGCGCGGCCGGGCTGCCGGTGATCTTGGGCCTCGAGGTCGACTACTACCCCGGACGCATGGACGCGGTGGCCCGGCTTCTCGAGGGTTATCCCTTCGACGTCCTGCTGGGCTCTGTCCATTGGCTCGGCACCTGGCTGTTCGACGATCTCGACGACCCCATCGCCCAGTCGATGTGGGAGCGGCGGGGGACCGAGGAGACCTGGCGGGCGTACACCGAGGCGCTCGAGGAGCTGGCGGGGACGGGAGCCGTCGACGTGCTCGCCCATCCAGATCTGGCAAAGGTCACCGGCCGGCGCCCGCCGGCCTCGCTGCTCGACGAGTGCCACGACCGGATGGCGAGCGCCGCCGCCGCGAGCGGGCTCGCCGCCGAGATCTCCTCGGCCGGCTGGCGCAAGCCCGCCGCCGAGGCCTACCCCGCGCCGGGACTGCTCGCCCGTTTCGCCGAGCGCAAGGTGCCGGTGACCACCGCCTCGGACACTCATGGCGTCGCCAACCTCGCCGACCGCTCCGCCGACCTCGCGGCGCTGGCTCGAGGCGCCGGCTACGAGCACCTGCGTGCCTTCGCCCTCCGCAAAGGACGCGACGTGCCGATCACCAGCGGGCCCGTGACCGAGGTCACCGCCGAGCCGAGCCCGCCCCGATGACCTCTCCGATCGACCTCGCCCGCGAGTACACGGGACTGGATCTCGGGGCGCGCCAGCACCTCGAGCGGCTGATGGGCGCGTGGTCGCTCCTTGCCGACCTGTCGTTCGCCGACCTGCTTCTGTACGTGCCGCTCGATCAGTTCTCCCTCGCCGTCGCCGAGCCACCGCCCGAGCCGCCGAGCCATGGCCGAGGGTTCGGCCACGGCGCCGAGCGGCGTTCGGACCGCGCCCGACACCGCACCCTCGGGCGCTCGCCGACCGAGGATCTGGAAGAGGCGCTCGATGCCGGGCGCTCGGCACGCAACCTGGACGGGGAGGCGCCGGCGAGCCTCTCGGTGCGGGGCCTGCACTTCGTCGTGCTCGG
>JAODBN010000310.1 GCA_025463965.1 Acidimicrobiaceae bacterium | reverse complement strand
CCGAGGGCGGCGGGGTCGTCGTGTCCAACAAGGTCCGGATCGAGCTCGAGGCCGAGGCCGTCCTGCAGGCCTGACCGGCGCTGCCCGCGACCGCGGGCGCCACACCGCTGCGCCCCGGGCGCCGCGCCACTCCCGACAAGGGGAGCTGGCGCGGCGCCCGGCCGCGCTGGTCGAATGCACCCATGAGCGACGCGCAGCGAACCGGGCCGGGCCCGCCCGAGCGGTCCGCCCGGGCGGCCCAACCCGTAGAGGGTGGTCCAGTCGTCGCGGTGGAAGACGCGAGCGTCGTCCTTGCCGGCCGTCGAGTCCTTGGGCCCGTCTCGCTCGAGGTCCGACCCGGTGAGCACTGGGCGATGCTGGGCCCGAACGGTGCCGGCAAGACCACGCTCTTGTCTCTGGTCGGCGCCCAGCGCCAGCCAAGCTCGGGCAGGGTCGAGGTCCTCGGAAGACGGATCGGTCGGACCGATGTGCGTGAGCTGCGGCGGAACATCGCGGTGGTTGGCCATTCCGTTGCCGATCGGTTGCCTTCCGCGGCGAGCGCGCTGGAGATCGTGCTCACCGGCGAGGACAGCCTGCTCGCTCCCTGGTGGGGGGAGTTCGGCGAGACCCAGCGAGCCGCCGCCCTCCGCCAGCTCGCCGAGCTCGGCTGCAAGGAGCTGGCCGATCAGGCCTTCGGTGCCTGCTCGCAGGGAGAGCGCCAGCGCGTCCTGTTGGCAAGGGCCCTTTTCGGGCGACACCGCCTCCTGTTGCTCGACGAGCCGGCGGTCGGAGTCGATCTACCCGGTCGCGAGGCGCTCGTCTGTGCGCTCGACGCCATGGCCCGCTCCTCGTCGGGACCCACAACGATCCAGGTGGCCCACACCCTGGAAGAGCTTCCGAGCTCGACGACCCACGCCTTGTTGATGCGCGACGGGCTGGTCGTCGCGGCGGGACCCGCCGAGGAGGTGCTGACCGACGCTTCCCTGTCGGCCTGCTACGGGATCGAGTTCCGGGTCGAGCGCCGTGACGGGCGCTACGCGGCGTGGGCCGTCGGCGCCTGGTAGGGCGATAGCTTCGCCTCGTGCAAAAGCGACGACTCGGAAAGACTGGCTACGAGGTCAGCGTGGTCGGCTTCGGCGCTTGGGCGATCGGAGGCGACTGGGGCGACGTCGACGACGAGACCTCGATGAGCGCACTGCACGCCGCGCTCGACGCGGGGGTCAACTTCTTCGACACCGCCGATGTCTACGGCGACGGGCGCAGTGAGCGACTGATCGCCCGCCTGCGGCGCGAGCGCGAAGAGCCCTTCGTCGTGGCGACCAAGGCCGGGCGCAGGGCGCGCGCCCAGGAGGTCGGCGAGTACACCCCGGAGCACCTGCGCGCCTGGGTCGACCGGAGCTTGCGCAACCTCGAGACCGAGCGCCTCGACCTCGTGCAGCTCCACAGCCCTCCGACCGACCTCTACTACCACCCCGAGGTGTTCGGCACCCTCGACGAGCTCGTCGCCGAGGGAAAGGTCGCGCACTACGGGGTGAGCGTGGAGCGGGTGGAGGAGGCGCTCAAGGCCATCGACTATCCCGGTGTGGCCACCGTCCAGATCATCTACAACGTCTTCCGCCAGCGCCCCGCCGAGCGTTTCTTCCCGGCCGCGCGCGAGGCCGATGTCGGGGTGATTGTCCGGGTCCCGCTCGCCTCGGGCCTGCTGACCGGCAAAATCTCTGCCGATACGAGGTTTTCGGAGAACGACCACCGGAACTTCAACCGCCGCGGCGAGGCTTTCGACGTCGGTGAGACGTTCGCCGGGGTGGAGATGTCCACCGGCTTGCAAGTGGTGGAGGAGCTGCGTCCGCTCGTCTCCGAGGGAGAGGACCTGGTCTCCTTGGCGCTGCGCTTCGTTCTCTCGGACCCTGCCGTTTCCACGGTCATCCCCGGGGCCAAGCGCCCGGACCAGGTCCGCTCGAACTCCGCTGCCGGCGACGAGGGCTCGCTCGACGAGGTGACGCTCGAGCGCATCGCGCAGCTGTACCGGGAAAAAGTTGCACCCCAGGTCCACAATCGCTGGTGAGCTCGCGGCCAACCGCCTGCGCGAGCCCGGCACGACGTGCCACTTTCGGCGCCCCGGGCGCCTCGTGCCTCGCTCACATCTGCTGAGGCGCCTCGATCCCGAGCAGGCCCAGGCCCGCGGAGAGCACCGACGCGGTGAGCGAGCAGAGCAGCAGCCGGCTCGAGCGCACCTCTCCCTCGGCGCGTAGCACCGGGCAGTTCTCGTAGAAGGTGGTGAAGGTGCTGGCGAGGTCGAACAGGTAGCTGGTCAGCCTGCTCGGCGCGCGGTCGCGCACTACCGAGTCGACGGCGTCGGCGAACCCTGCGTGGCCGAGCGCGAGATCGCGCTCGGCCGCCTCCCCGATTATCGGTCGCCCCGAGGCCGGAGCCGCTCCGGCACGGCGGAAGATCGAGCAGATGCGTGCGTGCGCGTACTGAAGGTATGGGCCGGTGTTTCCCTCGAAGGCGAGCATCCGGTCCCAGTCGAAGATGTAGTCGCGCGTCCGCTCTGTCGAGAGGTCGGCGTACTTCACGGCGCCAATTCCCACCGCGCGTGCCACCTTCTCGTGTAGCGCCGCGGGGAGGTCCTGCGACCGCTCTGAAAGCACGTCTGCGGCGCGGGCGACCGCCTCGTCGAGCAGGGCGACGAGCTTGACCGTGGTGCCCGCCCGCGTCTTGAACATCTTGCGGTCGGGGCCGAGCACGTTGCCGAAGGCCACGTGCTCGGCTTCTGCACCCTCTCCGAGCCAGCCAGCCATCCGTGCGACGGCGAAGCACATCGCGAGGTGCTGCTCCTGTGGCGCCCCCACCACGTAGAGGAGGACGTCCGCGCCGAGGCGGCCGACCCGGTCGCGGATCGCCGCGAGATCCGTGGCGGCATAGCCGAAGCCGCCGTCCGACTTCTGCACGATGAGCGGCAACGGATCGCCGTCGCGAGTGACGAACCCCTCGGGGAAGACGCACTGGGCGCCCTCGCTCTCCACGAGCAGGCCCTTCGCCTCGAACTCGGCCATGACGTCGGTGAGCTGCGGGTTGTAGAAGCTCTCGCCGACCACGTCCTCGTCGGTGAGCAACACCCCGAGCTTGGCGTACACCTCGTCGAAGTAGCGCAGGCTCTCGCCGACGAGCACGCGCCACAGCCGCAGGGTCTCGGCGTCGCCCGACTGGAGGAGCACCACGCGGTGTCGGCTGCGCTCACGGAAGGTTTCGTCGGCATCGAAGGAGACGCGGGCCTGGCGGTAGAAGGTGTCGAGATCTCCCACCGACAGCTCCTGTGCGGCTTCGGTCTCGCCGAGGTTGACGAGGTGCTCGATCAGCATGCCGAAGGGGGTCCCCCAGTCGCCGATGTGGTTCTCACGGATCACCTCGTGGCCACAGAAGTCGAGCACCCGGCTGAGGGCGTCCCCGATGATCGTGGTCCGAAGGTGACCGACGTGCATCTCCTTTGCCACATTCGGGTGGGAGTAGTCGACCACGACTCGCCGCGGCTCCTCTGCGCGAGCCACGCCGAGGCGCGGGTCGGCTGCCATCTCGGCGAGTCGGCCGGCGAGGAACGCCTCCGACAAGGTGAGGTTGATGAAGCCCGGGCCGCTGACCTCGACGACCGAGCACAGGTCCTCGAGGTTGGCGGCGGCGACCACCTCGTCTGCGACCTGCCTAGGGCTGCGCCCGAGGGACTTGGCGAGCGCCAGCGCGCCGTTGGCCTGGAAGTCGGCTCGGTCCGAGGGCCGAACCACCGGATCGGCGCCGGGAGACAGCGTGGCGAACGCCTCCGCCAGGCGCGTCTCGAGGAGGGTGCGCAGATCGGCCATGGCCCATTGTCGCAGAGCACCCGGCCGGTCCGCGATGGCGCGACCAGGGCGCCGGGCGAGCCGCTGATCGACCAAGCGCGAGCGGTGGCAGGCTGGAGGCGTGGCCGAGCGCCTCTTCCCACCGTCTCCGCTCGAGGTTGCCCCCGGCGCCTGGTATGTCCCGGGCTGGCTCCAGCCCGAACAACAGGCCTCGCTTGTTGCGGCCTGTCGCGAGTGGTCCCGGCCCCCCGCCGGGATGACCCAGACCCGCCTTCCCGGCGGAGGGCTGATGTCGGTGCGCACGGTCTGCCTCGGCTGGCAGTGGGTGCCCTACTCCTATCGACGCACCGTGGACGACGTGGGCACACCGGCCCGGCCGTTCCCGGAATGGCTCGGAGATCTCGGCCGCAAGGCGGTCGCGGACGCTTCTGGCGATCGGGGCGCCGGAGAGCGCTACCGACCGGAGTTGGCGCTCGTGAACTACTACGACGCCGCCGCCAAGATGGGGATGCACCAGGACAAGGACGAGGCCAGTCCGGCTCCCGTGGTCTCGCTCAGCCTGGGCGACACTGCCATCTTCCGGTTCGGCAACACGGAGGGCCGCAACCGGCCCTGGCGGGACATCGAGCTCGCCTCTGGCGACCTGTTCGTCTTCGGCGGTGAGTCGCGGCGGGCGTTCCACGGGGTCACGCGGATCCTTCCCGGCACCGGGGACCCCTCCATCGGTCTCGACGAGGGACGTCTCAACGTCACGCTTCGCGAGCTGGGGCTCGATCCGGTCGAGCCCCGAAGGCGCCCTCGGACGCGGGCCGACCGCTGAGCCGCGCCAACAGTGGCGGCGACACCCAGGCGGGCTCGCCGTGTTCCTGCCAACGCTCGAGATCCGGGATCTGAAGGCGCCCACCGCCGAGCACGAACACCGCCGTCGTCACCAGGCCTCCGGCAGCGGAGATCCCCAAGCAGATCCACACGGCGTCGCGGATGCCGCCGACCTTGGAACCCCCGAATACCGTGGAGAGGTAGATGAGCACGGGCGCGACGAGGAACGCCGTGACCCCGCGCAGCAGCTCGATCAGCGCGAACACCCGCTGGATCTGGGCGGAGCGCAGTGAGAAGCCGGCGATGAACAGCGCCGGCGAGACCGACGCGCCCACCCCGAGCCCGATCAGCCCCGAGCTCACCGCGGTCGCGACGCTGCCGCCGTTCGAGACCGCGCCGACGCTGACGGCCGCGGCCGCAGTCAGCATGATCGTCCCGCCGAGGGCGAGAAGCGGGGTGAAGCGGGTCTTGAACAGCGCTCCGAAGAGCGCGGCGGTGGCCACCGCTGCGGCGAACTCGGGGAGGAACAGCACGGCCGCTCGAGCGGGGGAGGCCGTGGTCTGAAGGACGCTCAGCAACAGCTCCATCAGCCCGACCGCTGCGGCGCTCGCGGCCATCGCCACCACGAGCCCGGCGACGGGGAAGGTGGTCGCCAGCTGCTCGACGGGAATCAGCGCGTTTTTCTTGCGGTACTGGTAGACGACAAGGGAGACGATCGCAACGAGCCCCCCGATCAGTGGCACCAGGGCCGTGGCGTCGGCCCTTTTCGTGGCCTCGAGCTCTCCGGCGCCGAAGAACGCCGCTGCGCACCCGACCCCGGCGAGCGCGAGCGCGAGCGGGTCCCACGGAGCGCTGGGGTCGGCTGGTGGCTGGTCTTTGAAGGTGAGAACGGAGACCACCAGCGCGAGCGCGCCCAGCACCGCCACGCCGATGAAGAGGGGGCGCCATCCGTGCCCAGCGGCCTGGAGGCTCCCCACGGTGGGGCCGATGGCGACCGCCCCGAAGATGCACAGGTTCATCACGGCGCCCGTGGTCGGCATCTTCGAGACGGGCCAGCCCGTGACGAGCTGGGGCACGGCGGCGATGAGCATGAGGCTCGTGCACAGCCCCTGCACCACGACTGCTCCCTCGAACACTCCGGGCGCCGGGGCCCACGCCGAGAGGGCCGAGGCGATGACGAAGAGCGTCACGTAGACGAGGAGCAGACGGCGTGGCGGCAGATGCACGGCCAGCTGTACCGCGAGCATCGTGCCGAACGCGTAGCCGGCGTCGGCCAGGGCGATGGTGAGGTCGAGCGCGTGCGGGCTGAGCCCGACGCCTTTTGCGATCTCGGAGCTCAGCGGGAAGATCGCCGCCGTGAGGAGCAGGAAGGGGACCAGCGCGAGCACGACGAGCGCGACCGCGCCCGGGTAGCGATCGGCGAAGGGTCCTTGGCGCACGCGCGCTCTTACCCGGGCGCGGCGAGCAGACACGCTTCACGCGACGAAGGTCCCCGCCCGGCGGTCCTTACCGGCGCCGCGGCGCCCCTCGGTGAGCAGGCTGCTGGCCGAAGGTCAGCTCCGGCCGCGCGCCTTCAAGGTCCCGGGCGGCAACTCCGGTGCGGGAATGGGGGCGCCGTCGTAGCCGTGCACCTCGCCGAAGGCGCCGCCGCCCATCCACTCCTCACGCACGGCAGCAATCTCCTCGCCGCTTCGGGCGACAAAGTTCCACCACATCACGATCCGTTGCTCAAAGGGCGTGCCGCCGAGGAGGAGCAGTCGACAAGATTCGTCGGCACGAAGCGACAGGCGGGTCCGTCCCGGCCCGAGGTAGAGCAGGACCCCGGGCGAGACTGCAAGGCCGTCGACCCCGACGGTCCCGGACATCGGCAGCACCGCGTGCTCGAAGTCGGCCTCGAGCGGGAGCTCGACACGAGCCTCTGCGGAGAGCGAGACGTCGGCGCCGAGCAGCGGTGAGAAGGCGCTCGCCGGCGAGCGGGCCCCGCCCAGCTCGCCGATCAAGACGCGAGCCCCGAGCGCGCCGTCCTCGAGCACCGGAAGGCTCGGGTGGAACTCGAAGCTCGGTGGTGCGAAGCGCGCCTCGTCTGGCAACGCGACCCACAGCTGGGCGCCGTGGAGAATCGGCGGATGACCCGGCGGAGACTCCTCGGCGTGCGAGATGCCTCGCCCGGCCGTCATCAGCCCGAGCTGGCCCGGCCGCAGGACCTGCTCGCTCCCAAGGCTGTCTCGGTGGAGGACCTCGCCGTCGAGCAGCCAGCTGACCGTCTGCAGGCCGCAGTGCGGGTGCGGGCCGACGCGCATGCCCGCTGTTGCTTCGATGTCGTCGGGGCCGTACGAGTCGAGGAAGCACCAGGCGCCAACCATGCGCCGTCCCAAGTTGGGAAGAAGGCGACGCACTTCGCTGCTCTCGCCGAGCAATACCCGCCGG
Organism: Acidimicrobiaceae bacterium; assembly: GCA_025463965.1. Lineage (GTDB taxonomy): Bacteria > Actinomycetota > Acidimicrobiia > Acidimicrobiales > Bog-793 > JAODBN01. The sequence goes on along the minus strand of JAODBN010000310.1, from coordinate 7,705 downwards.
CCCGAGAGCAGCTGGACCTGGTCACCGGCACCTGCGTCGGTGGCGCCGGGCGAGACGGTGAGCTTCGGCTTGGCGTCGAGGTTGCTCAACGAGAGCCTCGCCCAGGGTGCCGGACCAGCCCGTGGTGAGCCGTCGGCCGCGCCATGCCCGAGGATATCGAGTGTCGAGCGAGCCGCCCTCGGGTCACGCCGGATCCGGGGCGCTCCTTGGGGGGCGTCGAGATAGCTCAGGGAGTGACGGCGACGTCCGCGTTGCCGCCCTCCGTGAGCGCATCATGCACGATGGGGCGGACATCTGACCGTAACGCCTTCGAAGTTGAGCCCGGTGTTCTGTATCGCCACTGTTATCTCGACACACACGCAGATACGTCAGCGCGGGTCCGTGGCCGAAAACCGGTCTCTGGGGGCTCGCGTGACAGGGGGAGTCCACGTCATGCCGCTGTTCTCGACCAGATCCATTGCCAAGCTCTCAATTCCGGTGCTCCTGATCGGAGGAGGCCTCTCGCTCTCGCTGGGAGGCGCCGTGGGTGCGAGCACCGCACACCATCACCAGCAAGCCGTTCATCATCACGACGAGGGCGGTTCGTCCCAGAACAAAGGCGACCACGACAATGACGGCGACGAGGGCACGAGCAGCGGACCGACGACCCGGTACGTCTCTGGAACCGCCGCGGTATCGAGCACGGACGCCTCGTGCACCGCACCGGGCTACGCGAGCATCGGCGCAGCGGTCACGGCGTCCGTCGCCGGAGACACCATCATCGTGTGCTCCGGAACCTACAAAGAGGACGTCACCGTGGGGATCGGCGTGACTCTCCTCGGCCAAGACGCGACGGTGGACGCCACGGGGCTGAACAACGGATTCCACATCACTGCTTCCAATGCGACGGTTTCCGGCTTCACGGTCGAGAACGCAGTCGGCGAGGGCATCCTCGTCGGGACGCCCGGTGTACCGGTGAGCACGGCCAGCGCCGTCTCCGAGATCACCGACGTGTCGGTCACCCAAAACGTGGTCACGGGCAACGACCTCGGCGCCTTCGTGGCGTCGCCGACGTACCCCGAGTGCCAGCCCGCCGGGCAAGTCCCCGGCGACTGCGGTGAGGGCATCCACCTCGTCGGCGTGGCCAACTCGTCGGTATGGGGCAACTACGTGTCGAACAACGCCGGAGGCGTGCTTCTCACCGACGAGTCGGGCCCGACGGACAACAATCTTATAGCGCACAACGTGATAACAAATAACCTCTTCGACTGCGGAATCACGATCGCTGCGCACAACCCCAACGGGTTCAACCCCGCAACGAGCACCGACAACGGCACGGTCGCCGGCGTCTTCGACAACCACATCGAAGAGAACGTCGTCACTGGCAACGGTGTAAAGGGAGAGGGCGCAGGCGTCATCTTCGCCGGCGCAGGGCCGGGCACCGCGGTCTACGGCAACATCGTGAAGGGCAACGTCTTCGCAGGAAATGAGCTCGCCGGGGTGGCCCTGCACGCTCACAGCCCGGCCGTTGACCTGAACGGGAACGAGATCCTCGGCAACCAGATCTCGGTGAACAACCTCGGAGGTGACCAGCCGAACGCACCGATGGGAGCCTCCGACAAGTTCACCACGGGGATCCTCGTGTACTCGGCCGCCGTTCCGGTCAGCATCACGATCAGGGACAACGCCATCAGTGACAACTCCATCGGCATCTGGCTCACGAACACCGTGACGGCCACGGGGCTCGACGACAACACGTTCGTAGGCGTCGGCACGAACGTCTTCGTCTCGGCTCCCTAACTCCGGGCTCGATCCCGCACCTCGGCCCGCGGGCCGAGGTGCGGGCGTCCCCCGCGGGCGTCCCCCGCGGGCTGCCCCGGCGCGACCACGTCACCCGGGACGAGTGGCGCGCAACGCCGGAGCGGACGGGGCAGTTTGGGACGGGATCTCGCTCCCGGCGCCGAGGGGAACCGATTTCAACCGAGGACCGCTTGGGAGCGGCGGAGCTGCCCGTGAGGCCCTCGGAGAGGCATGAGGCCCCGGCCAAGCCGACGTGGTATCGAACAGTTCGCGTGTCAACTCATCTGTGTCGTCGACACCCTGTGAAGGCCAGTCGGTGCCCCCGGCAGGATTCGAACCTGCGCACCCGGCTCCGGAGGCCGGTGCTCTATCCCCTGAGCTACGAGGGCCGAGATGCCGTCCGCTACGACTTGCGGACAGCAGTACCGGCGCATGGGCGACGGCGACGGCCGGTTGCATGGTAGCCGCCCGTCGGCCATCCTCACTTCGCATGTCCAGCGCCGACGCTCCACTGTCGGGCGACGCTCCGATCGCCCACCACCTCCTCTCCGACACTGCCGCGGTTGGAGAAGATGGCCGTCTCAGCGTCGGCGGCCTGGACGTCGTGCGGCTGGTCGAGGAGTTCGGCAGCCCGCTGTTTGTCTACGACGAGGACCACCTGCGCGCCCGCTGCGCCGAGGCAGTCCGCGCCTTTCCCGACGGCGTCGCTTATGCGACCAAGGCGTTCCTCTGCAAGGCGATGGCTGCGCTCGCCGTGGAAGAGGGAATGGTCCTCGACGTGGCCTCCGAGGGCGAGGCGCTCGTCGCGCTCGCCGCCGGGATACCCGCGTCACGCCTCGTCTTGCATGGCAACAACAAGTCCTACGCCGAGGTCGCCCTTGCGAGAGAGCGCGGCTTTCACCGAGTGGTCGTCGACTCCTTCGACGAGATCGCGCGCCTCGCCGAGCTCGCCGAGGGCGAGCGCCCACAGACCGTTCTGCTCAGGGTGACGCCGGGAGTCGAGGCCCACACCCACGAATACGTGATGACCGGGCAAGAAGACTCCAAGTTCGGCTTCTCGCTGGCGTCGGGGGCCGCCGAGCGAGCCGTCGCTGCCCTCACCGCCCTTCCGGGAGTCGAGCTCGCCGGGGTGCACGCGCACATCGGGAGCCAGATCTTCCGTCTTGACGCCTTCGAGCGCGAGATGGAGCTGCTGGTCCCCTTCGTCGAGGAGCACGGCCTCGGCGAGCTCTGCGTCGGTGGCGGCCTGGGCGTGGCCTACCTGAACGCCGAGCAGGCGCCCACCCTCACCGAGTGGGCCCGAACGGTCCGCTCGGCGTGCGCCGAGGCAGGTCTTCCGAGGGGGATCCGGCTGACCGCAGAGCCGGGGCGGGCGATCGTGGCAGGCGCAGCCCTCACTTGCTACCGGGTCGGGACGATCAAGGAGCTGCCCGGCATTCGCAACTACGTGGCCGTCGATGGTGGCATGAGCGACAACCCCCGCCCCGTGCTCTACGGGAGTGGCTACGAGGCGTTTCTTCCACGGGAGACCGGTGCTTTTCGCCCGTATGCGGCGAGGGTCGTGGGAAAGCACTGCGAGAGCGGGGACGTGCTCGTGGCCGAGGCCCACTTGCCCGCCGACGTGGCCGTCGGCGACGTGCTCGCCACTCCGGTCACGGGGGCCTACGGGCACTCGATGGCGTCAAATTACAACCGCCTCGGGCGTCCACCGGTGCTCTTCGTGCGGGGAGGCGAGGCCCGGGTAGTCGTGCGGCGCGAGACGGTCGAGGATCTCCTGCGCCTGGAGCCTTGAGCCGCTCCGCTCGAGACTTGACTACCGTTTGGCGGTGACCGACGACCTCGTAGAGCCCGTCTCAGAGCGGCGCGTGCGCGTAGGCGTGCTCGGCTGCGGGCACGTCGGGGGGGCCCTCGTCGAGCTGATCGATGACCGCGGCGAGGAGATCGCCGCCACTACCGGGGTGCGCCTCGAAGTGACGCGGGTGGCGGTCCGCGATCTCGGAAAGCAGCGAAGCGCCGCCGTCGGACCCGAGCGTCTCACCCACGACGCCCACGCGCTCGCCACAGCGCCGGACGTGGACCTTGTGGTCGAGCTGATCGGTGGCATCGAGCCCGCTCGCAGTCTCGTCATCGAGGCGCTGAAGGCCGGCAAGCCAGTGGTGACGGCGAACAAGGAGCTGCTCGCCAACGTGGGCTCCGAGCTGTACGCGCTCGCCGACTCGGTCGGGCTCCCGCTCTTGTTCGAGGCGGCGGTCGCCGGAGCAGTCCCGCTCGTGCGGGCGCTGCAGGTGTCGCTCGCCGGCGAGCGGATCCGCCGGGTCGTCGGAATCGTCAACGGCACCACCAACTACGTCCTCTCGCGCATGAGCAGCGAAGGCATCGACTACGGCGAGGCGGTCGCCGAGGCGCAGCGCCTCGGCTACGCCGAGCGTGACCCGACGGCGGACGTGGAGGGCTACGACGCCTCGGCCAAGGCGGCCATCTTGGCCGGGATCGCCTTCGATGCCGAGGTCGTCGCCGGCGACGTCTACCGGGAGGGCATCGCCCAGGTCGAGCTGGCGGACGTGGACTTCGCGCACCGGCTCGGCTACGAGGTGAAGCTGCTGGCGGTCGCCGAGCGAGTCTCGGACGCCTCCGGCCGGGAGCGCATCGCTGTTCGGGTCCACCCGGCGATGCTGCCGATGGAGCACCCCCTCGCTGGGGTGCGGGGCCCGTTCAACGCGGTCTTCATCGAAGGGGAGGCCGCCGGCGAGCTGATGCTCTATGGCCGCGGCGCGGGGGGGCTTCCGACGGCGAGCGCCGTGCTCGGCGACGTCCTCGACGCGGCGAGGGGCCTCGGCCGCGCCGCGGTGCGTCGCCGCCCCATGGAGATCGTCCCGATCGACGAGCTCACGACTCAGTACTACCTGACCGTCGACGTCGAAGACCGGCCCGGCGTGCTCGCCTCGGTGGCGGCCGTGTTCGGAGCCCACCGGGTCTCAATCCGCTCCATGGAACAGATCGAGATCGGCGGAGGCGCGCGTCTCGTCTTCATCACCCACACCGCACGGGAGTCCGCCGTGCAGGCGACCCTCTCAGAACTGTCGGCGCTGGAGGCGGTCGAGCGCATCGGTGGCCTGTTGCGGGTGCTCGGCCCGGAGAGCTGATGGCCGACGAACGACAAGCAGAAAGGGCGCCGGCGACGATGGGCGAACCTGCGAAGGCCGCGGCGACGGCGAGGCCCGAGCGGCTTGGGTGGCCCGGGGTAATCCGCGCCTACGCCGAGCACCTGCCGGTCGGACCGGACACCCCGGTCGTCACGCTGCAGGAAGGGGGGACGCCCTTGCTCCCCGCCCCGCGGCTCTCCGAGCGGGTGGGGGCCCGGGTGTTGCTCAAGATCGAGGGCGCGAACCCCACCGGCTCGTTCAAGGACCGAGGAATGACCCTCGCCATGTCGAAGGCGGCCGAGGAGGGAGCAAAGGCGGTCGTCTGTGCCTCCACCGGCAACACGTCCGCTTCCGCCGCCGCCTACGCCGCCCGGGCGGGGATGAGCTGTCTCGTCCTCATCCCCGAGGGCCACATCGCCCTCGGCAAGCTGGCGCAGGCTCTCGTGCACGGGGCACGGGTACTCCAGGTGCGGGGCAACTTCGACGTCGCACTGGAGATCGTCCGCGAGCTGCCGGCCCGCGCGCCGGTCGTGGTGGTGAACTCGGTCAACCCCTTTCGCATCGAGGGGCAGAAGACCGGCGCCTTCGAGATCGTCGACGCGCTCGGCGACGCCCCGGACGTCCACTGCATCCCCGTCGGCAACGCGGGGAACATCACCGCATACTGGAAGGGCTACTGCGAGTACCGCGCCGCGGGCCACGCCACCCGTTTGCCGAGGATGCTCGGCTTCCAGGCCGCAGGAGCCGCCCCGATCGTCGAGGGCCGCGCCGTCGAGCACCCCGACACGATCGCCACGGCGATTCGGATCGGGAACCCCGCCTCTTGGTACGGGGCGACCGCGGCGGCGAGCGAGTCGGGGGGCTCGATCACTGCCGTGACCGACGAAGAGATCCTCGCCGCCTATCGCTTCCTCGGGACCGAGGAGTCCGTCTTCTGCGAGGCCGCCTCGGCGGCATCGGTTGCCGGCCTGCTCAAGCAGGGTGCGCCCGAGGGCTCCACGGTGGTGTGCGTGCTGACCGGGCACGGCCTCAAGGACCCGGACCTGGCGATCAGTCAGATCTCGGTCCCCGATGCCGTTGACGCCACACCGGCCGCGGTCTTCGAGGCGCTCGGTCTCTAGGGCGCGAAGAGGACCCCCGCAGGGGGAGTGTTGCCGCGGTCGCGGCGACCCGTTACACTGCCCATACCACCTCCCGATCCGGTGAGCATCACGCGTCCAGGACGGGTGGCCGGGAGATCCCGTTTTCCTCCGGGATCGACCCCCGCACGACGCTCGAGGTGCCCGACGGGCGCCGTAGACGGTCACCTCGACCGCCTGCCGCCTCCTCCCGAGCCCCTTCCGGGCAGCTTTGGCCCTGCCGTCCGCCAGACGGCGAGCCGGGCGGCGGACGGGCGGGCAGACCCCTTTTCCAAAGCAGTACAAGACCAGGAGTGAGCCGATGGCAGGAGAGCAGCTAGAGCGCTCGATCCTCGAACGTAAGGAGCGGGACGAACTCCACGCCATCGCGGCAGCGATGTCGTTGGCGCCCCGCCCTCGGTCGAAGAAAGCGGACATCATCGATCTGATCCTGCGTGCCACCGGGGCAGTCCCCGATGAGGCAGAGCCCGCCGCCGGCGCAGCTCAGCTCAACGGGAGCGGTCACGAGCCGAGCAATGGCACCGGGCGGTCGAACGGGAACGGCCGGACGGCCGCGAGCAGAGCGCGCGCCGAGGAGGCCGCTGTCGAGGCGCCCGAGCCGGCCGAGGCCGGCGAGGCTGTCGAGGCCGCCCCCCCCGGACCGCGGCGGCGTAGCTCCGCCGCACCCAGACGCAACGCGCCACGGACCGTGGCCACCGCTGCGGCCGAAGCAGTCGAGGCGACGACGGAAGTCGGTTCCTCTTCGAGCGACGACTCGAGCGACGAGGGATCTGGCGTGCCGGTTTCCGGCAACGGGAACTCGACCGGCAACGGAGCCGGCGGCAGCGGAGCTTCTCGCAACGGGTTCAGTGGCTCGCGCGCTCCGCGCGGCGAGGCCACGGGGAACACGTCCACGGTGACCGACACGCCGGGGAGCGAGGGCAACGAGCAGGGCGGCCGCAACGGCCGAGGTGCCCCGGGCCAGGTCCACAGTGGCGGCCAGCCCGAGGCCGGCAACCGCCGGAGCCGCCGGCGCCGCGGGCGAGACCGCGGCGGCGAGGTCCAGGGCGGTCAGGGCCCCCAGGAGCAGTCCTGGCAGGGCGAGCTCGTTCCCGTCAAGGGTCTGCTGGACCTTCGTGAGGAGGGCTACGGCTTTCTGCGCACGAGTGGCTACCTTGCGAGCCAGAAGGACGTCTACGTCTCGGTCAGCCAGGCGCGGCGCTTCGCGCTGCGAAAGGGCGACGCGATCGAGGGCGCCTGCCGTCCGGCCGGCGCCAGCGAGAAGTACCCGGCGCTGATCCGGATCGACTCGGTGAGCGGCATGACCCCCGACGAGGCACGCCAGCGGCCCCGCTTCGAGGACCTGACCCCGCTGTTCCCCGACGAGACGCTGCGCCTCGAGCTCCCCGGTGACCCGGCGAACCTGACGGCACGGATCGTCGACCTGATCTCGCCCGTCGGCAAGGGTCAGCGTGGCCTCATCGTCTCGCCGCCCAAGGCGGGCAAGACCACGGTCATGAAGCAGATCGCCCACTCGATCGAGGCGAACAACCCCGACGTGCACCTGATCGTGCTCCTCGTGGACGAGCGCCCCGAAGAGGTCACCGACATGAGGCGATCGGTCAAAGGTGAGGTCATCGCCTCCACCTTCGACCGTCCCGCCGA
>JAODBN010000150.1 GCA_025463965.1 Acidimicrobiaceae bacterium | reverse complement strand
GCTGGCGATGCTCGTCGCCCATCCCGAGATCACCGGTGCAAGCGTCGCGCCACGCCGCGTTGCGGTCCTCGACCTGGCCAGTCCCGCTCCGGCGTTCCCCCACGAGGCTCTTCCAGTCGAGCGTGTGCCCACGTGCTTCACCGGCTTGACGGAGATACTTGGTGGCGTGGGTGTGCTCCCATGTTTGATGTGCGTCCACGTGATATCTCGCGAGCGTTGGTTGGCGGCGGTCGCGGAGGATCGCGATGGCGTGTTTATGGCTGGCGATTTTCCGCAGGTGCTCATTCTCGCGCGCATGTTTCGGGCGGCACCGACCTGGTTTTGGCACCCGGCGCAGCTCGTGCTGTCGGGTGCAGGAACCTTTTACCTCAACGAGGCGGGTGAGATGGCCGCGAACCCGATTCGCCAGATCGTGTCGATGACACGGGACATCGACCATGTCTGGGCGACGGAGCACGGCCGGTTCAGCATGCGTTACCGAGCGCTCATGTACCGCTGGTATCGGATCTGCAGCGATGGCACGGAAGTCCAGAGTTCTCGGCTAGCCGGGACCTCGAGGATGCGCGACGACATCAGGCAGTTCTGGGGCGCCGCCCGCTGGTTCTGGTGGATTCGCCACTTCCGCCGCCATGCCCTACCCTGGCTGCTCCTCCCGTCCGCCCTCGTCTCGCGGTGGCCGGCGGCGGCGCTGCGACCGGACGAGGGCTGCACCCGTGTGGGCGTCGACGCGCCGAGCCACTTCACCACTGGCTTCCAGCATGCAGTCGTCTGTCACGTTGATAACCACGGATCGAAGACCCTTCCCGCCCTCGGCAGGCGGCCAGTGCGGATTGCCTCACGCTGGTATGACGAGCGTGGCGAGCACCTAGTGGGCGTCGGACCGCGTGCCCTGATCTTCCCCTCTCTGCGTCCGGGCCACTCGGCCCGTGTGGAGCTGCGGGTCGACGCCCCCCATGTGCCGGGGAAATATCAGCTGCGCATCACCCCTGTCCAAGAGAACGTGCGCTGGTTCGACGACCTGGACGCCTCGTTGGGTTGGTCGGGAACGGTGACGGTCGTGGATGCGCCCCGCCTGCCACACGGTCAGCCCGTTCATGCGGTCGCCGACTGACCTCTGCACCGACCAGGCCCGTGCAGCGACCTTCGGGTCAATCGGGCGCGTCCAAATCGATGACGGGGGGTGCCGGATCGGGGTGCGCTGGATGGCTGGAGCCGCCGAGGAAGTGGTTCGCCGCGCGCAGCGGCACTACCTCGGGCATCGGCAGCACGGCCTGTAGGTCCGCCCGGACGAAGAAGGCGTTGTTGCCTGTCAGCTCGGTGTGGACGAAGCGGTAGCCCTTCTCCTCGCCCAGCGAACGCAGCGCCCCGAGCGACGCTCCGTAGTTGTCCGTCCCCTGCCACACCCGATCGGGGTCGTATGGCTGGACCAGGCGGCCAAGCGGCGGCCACTGCGCGTTGTACTCGATCACGACGATTCGTGGCGAATAGCTGGTGAGTGCCTGCCAGATCCAGTAGTCGTTGCCGTCGACGTCGATTGACAGTACATCCGGCTCGGTCGGCACCGCGGCCTCAGTGAAGAGCTGCTCGACGTTGTCAGGCCGCACCAGTGCGCACGTCGCATGGACCTTTGAGTTGGCGGCGTACTTTCTGCTGAGCTCCCCGCAGGCGTCCGGGTTGGGCTCCATGAACAGGCCCGACCAGCCCATCACGTCGGCCAGGAACACGCAGTTGCCCTCAAGTCCCGTCTCGATACCGAACTCGACGAACCATCGGCTCGCCACGCCGACGCGCCCAAGCAGCTCAGCCAGCACTCCATCCTCCCCGTTCTGCGAGAAGACGCGGTGCTCGTAGCGGGTCAACGGCTCCAGTGGCGACGGCGCCACGACGCACGGTTGCGTGTATCGGCGGACCAGTTGATCCAGTGCCGAATAGATGGTTCGGTCGCTGAACACGCGAACGCAGGGTAACGATCTCCGGTGCCGCCGGGCTGCGCGCTCTCGTCGCGACGATGACGATCGAGTTGGCTCGCCATTGCGTCGAGCAACCGGCGCCCAGGGTCAAGGGAGTCCCCTAGCCTGCCGATCCACATCATGATGGATCGCCGCTCCGACTCCTGGATTGCGCAGCGCATGCGCCGCTTGGTCCCCTGCCTGCTTTTCGCTGGCCTCCTCGCCGCGCTGGCGCCCGCCGCAAGCCCCGCCGCGATCACGACCTTCGGAAGCCCGCTCTCGGTCCCGGCCAGCCTGAACACGACGGAAAACCTCAACTACTACGGCACCTACACGCCGGTTCCGCCGAACCCCGAAGCCCCGAACGGCCTCTTCCACACGAACCACTGGGGAGCCGACACGGCGCTCTGGAACGTCGCCGTCGCCGGCGGCCAGGCCAGCGCCCCGGTCACCGGCCAGGCTCTGAAGGTGCGGGTCGAGGGCTGCGCCAAGCCGGCATCCGGCGGCCCGCCGCCGCTCACGCAGATCCATCTCCAGGACCTCTCGCCCCTCCCGGATGGCGGAGCGAGGGTCAACCTGAGCTCGCAGACATTCGACCTTCCGGTGTGCGGACAGAACGGCGCGAGCGGCTCGACGATTACGACCTACGAACCGGTCAACCTCT
>JAODBN010000304.1 GCA_025463965.1 Acidimicrobiaceae bacterium | reverse complement strand
TACGGCAGCACGGCCTCGTGCGACGCGAGTCACTTCAATCAAAGATGCGAGCAGAATGAGGGTCGCATGACTATCCGCAAGATCCCCCGGGACCCAGAGGGCATCGAGTCGGTCAAGCTCTATGCGTCGCTCGATCCGCTCGTCGCCGTGGGAGCGGACTTGCAGGACCCTGCGCGTCTTGATGAGTTCCTTGATCGCATGAGGAGGGGCGTGAGCGGCTCCGTACAGAAGGCAAGCCGGCTACACGGGTTGAGGGTGGAGGCACTCTTCCGCGCAGTGCTGGTGGCGCTGGGCGGCTTTACGTTGCTGACCGATGTCGACGGCGGCGAGCCCTACTTTGACGATTCCGGCGGGCCAGTAAAGCTCCCCGACTTCTGCGTCGTCGACCGAGACGGGCAGCAGCTCCTTGGAGAGGTCAAGAGCGTCTCGCCACGCGACCCCTTGAAGCCGCATGTCATCAGCAAGACCGAGATGCTTGGGCTCCAGCGCTATGGCGAGCTTATGAAGGCGCCCGTTGCCGTGGCTCACTATTGGAGTGCGTGGAACCGTTGGACGCTGGTCCGCCTCGCCAAGCTCAAGCCGACAGGCAAGAAGTACGGGATCGACTTTCAGACCGCTGTTCTCTCCAACGAGCTGTCCCGGTTCGGCGACTGCATGGTCGCCACTCGGCCTCCGCTAACGCTGATCCAGCATGTGGAAGAAGCGGGCACACAGCCCGCCGCGGGCGATCGAGTCCAAGTCAAGGTGACCGACGTCGAGATCGTAGCGGGAGGTGTGACGCTTAGGGATGGGCAGGAGCTGAACCTCGCGTGGTTCCTCATGCTCTTTGGCGACTGGCCCGCGGAGGATCCCCGAATGCTCAGCAAGGACGGAGTTCCGCAACGGATTGAGCTCGAGGTCAACCCAATGCCCGAGGAGCTCGAGGCCGTGGAGCACCAGGGGTTTGGGATTATCGGCATGTTGAGCTCTATGTATTCGGCTATGTACAACGAGCAGACGCTCATGCCGGAGGGCGAGGTTCGAGAGCTTAGACACGAGCCCGACCCCGGCGAATTGGGCGCGCTGATCCCAGACGACTACTGGGACCGCGAGGACCGAGCGCTGTCTATCTGGCGGCTACACATCGAACCGCCTGACTAAGCCAAACCGCTCTGGACCCACCCGTCAGCCCGCACCGGCCGATCGCCGGTAGTTGCTCGGCTGCCCACGCCGGATACCAGGATTGCGATCCCCGGAGGCCAGCTTGGTGCTTGAGGGGTGGTCGCGGCAGCAGGCCGGCGCCGCGCCAGCGCTTGAGCTGGTCATTCGTAGGGGGCGTCTCGCCGGCGCGCTCGACCGCGTCGAGCATGGCGGCCTCGGTGATCTCGGCTGTCGTTGTGATCATCGCCATTAAGGGTGCGCCAAAGCATGGCAGCCGTCGAGGACCCGGACGCTTGACTTTGGCGCACGGCTAATCCGTGGCGGCTCGCGTCGCCATCCGAATAGAAAGGAGTGCCATGACCCCCGTTATCGCGTTCGTTCTGAGCCTCGGGCTGCTGGCCTTTGCCGGCCGTCAGCTCGCCGCAGCCGGCCGCGCGCTCGGCATGCCCGCCGCCCTGGTGAGCCTGCTCGAGTCGCTGACTGTTGGCTGACCCGCGCACGGGAGGCCGCTGTGTCGCTCGAGCGGCAGCGGCCTCCGGCCTGCCGGCCCCGAGCATGCAACGTAGAGCGGCCCGTGATGCAGCGGATCCTCGATCTCGATCTCGACGTCGATGTCGTTCTCGGCGACGCCGCGATCCTCCGTGGCCCGGACGACGGCCGCCTCGACGGCGCGGACTTCCCACCCGGGCTACCGGAGCAGGTGCTCGCGTTCCTGCATGATCCAATGCCGACTTGGCGAGCCACTACCGGGATTCGTCGTCGAGAACCACGGCGAGCTGTTCTCGCGCTGGCGCGAGGCGATCGGCGCCGGGCAGCTCAACGTGCCGTTCCACGTGACCGCGGCGGGAGCTCTCCGAGTGCGATCGTCGACGTAGGCGCTCAGCCTAGTTGCCACTATCACGGCTAGTTGCCAACGCGGTCGAGGGCGCTTTGTGTCATGCGACGGCTGACCTGACATTCACGAACCCGGCCTCTTGCTGACAGGTGGATTTTCGGGATCAATGCCCGGCGTTCCCGAGCTGACGCCGGGCTTCGACGGAAGGGCAAGGGAGTTCCGCTAGCGGAATTCCACCTTCCACTGCGGCGATGACCGCCTTGTCACGCGTCCCACGGGCCTGGACAACTTGATCCTGCGCGTTTGCTGCACGTTCGCGGAGCTCGTGCGCAGGGGGCACCTCAGGGGTAGCTTGCCCGGTCCCTCGTCTATTACCCAAGACGGCTTCGAATTGTTTGTCGGTGTGGTACTCCATGTTTCTCGATTCGTCATGCATGGATGGATATGACTTAACGTAGGGCATTCGACACCGTTGACCGGGCGGCAACACACGTCGCGACATCGGCTTCCCCGCATATCACGCGAAAGGTCAGATGGATTATGGGCCCGAACGGCTCCGCCGGGTGAACAGGCGCCTCAAGAGTGGTTCAAGCCACCCTGCAGGCAGCGAGCAGGTACTCCAGCTCCAGCGCGATCCCATCAGACCCACCGGTGTCCCGATCAACGAGAAGGGCGCGCAAGTCGGCGAGCAGCATCGGCCAGCGCCCTTCGCCTTCTAGGCGCTTGCGCTCCGGGACGACGTGCCCGGCGGTATCAAGGAAGAACTCCACGGCGTCGCGGTCGTCGGCAAACTGAAGCGTGAGACGCTCACGCGATGTCTGCTCGATGTTGACGTCGGCGTGGCCGAGCAGCTCAGCGAGGGTCTGCTCCTCGCCCCATCGAGTCGGCCGAGCGGTCCCCGCCGGAGGCGGCAGGAGGTAGCTCCCGAGCACGCCGCCTATCATCGACATGGTGCTACCCCAGCACCACGAGGCGAGCACCACCCGGCCGTCAGGCGCGCAAACGCGACTCAACTCGCAAGCTGCGCGGAGCTGGTCGCCCGTGTACATGACGCCGAACACGGAGAGCACGGCTGAGAACTCGTTGTCGCCGAACGGCAACGCGGCGGCGTCCGCCTCATGCCACGAGATGTCCAGCCCCCGTGCGATAGCTCGCTCGCGTGCGAGGTCGAGCAGCACCGGCTCAAAGTCCACGCCGCTCACGCGGGCGTCCCGCTCGGCTGCAAGGATCGCTGCGTTCCCGGTGCCACAGGCGAGGTCGAGCACACGGTCTCCGCCGTCCACGGCGGCGCGTGCGACCGCCACCGACGCTGCGGCCTCGAGCCGTGCGGCCATCCGCGGGTAGTCGCCCAAGCCCCATGTCGTCCGCGCGCTCGCGCTGCCCATGCGCGCAACTCTGCCACAGGCGTTCCCGCGATTCCGTTGACGAGCTGGTCGAACGATCTCTCATCCCGGGTCGTCGAAGACAGCGCATCGCAACGTCCATCCTGCTGACCGTCGGAGGCGTCAGCACTCATCGAGGGGCCACTACGGGCAGACAAGGCGACCCAGCCAGGGCATTCGTCGAGGCAGGCGGAGGTCATCCGACCGGCTCTGCCGGTCAAGTCGACCAAGTAGCAGACCCCGCGCCTCGGAGCCGTCGAGCGGTCACTGTGGCCTTTCGAGAAGCGCCGCGAAGCCGTCTGTCATATCGAACCAGCGCTGCTCCAGCTCGTGCAGGCGGGGCGGTACCTCTTGGCGTGTGTCGGTGATCCAGCGTGAGAACGGGAGTCCGCGGTAGGCGCCCCCATTCTTCTCCGTGAGGACATCCGTCAAGGCCTCCCCGTCGGCGAGCATGCCCGAGAGCACCTCGACGTCCTCAAGACCGAGCAGCGTGAGTGGGCGCGTGGAGCTCTGTCCGAACAGACTCGTGGCCTCGTCGGCGACGTAGACGAGCAGCGGGCCTGCGGCCAGCAGGTCTCCGTAGGTCACGAGCACCGGCCAGATGCGCTCCACCCCGCTCATGTCGACCCCGGGCAGCCGGGCGGCGGATTCGCTGTCGAGCAGGTCGTCGATTACCCGGTCGAGCTGCTCCAGCTTTTCGGTGACGGTTCGCTTCAGGTACT
>JAODBN010000127.1 GCA_025463965.1 Acidimicrobiaceae bacterium | reverse complement strand
GGACCACCTCGTCGCCAGTCATGGGACCACCCGGTATCCACCAGCAGCGGTGCTGCTGCCGGTGGACTTGCCGCCACACCGACAGCAGATCGGGAAGGCGGCGATGGCGTTCCGGGAGGTCCACGTGTACGAGATCGGAGAAGTCCTACGCGTCTGGCTGCGAGGCTTAGTCAGCCAGGGTGCGAGTTTGATCTCAGGCCCGTTTCGCCGCAGAAGTCCGATTCCGCGCAGGTGATGGAGGAGAAATGCGCCTCCGGAGGCGCGTAGCAGTTGGGGTCCTCGAGGCACTCGAACGAGCCGTCTTCGTGACGAAAGACGGTCCTGTGGCAGTCCTCGAGGTCGTCGTCGCAGTCACGACACAATTCCACCAGGGCAAGGCTCATAGAGCCGTTGTACGCGGCCGCTGTATCAGGAGGCGCTCTGGCGCTGTCGAGGCGGTGTTTCTTACTCGAGTTCAGCCCGCGTAGATCTCGTCGAGCCCGATGAGGTGGATATCCGCTCGGCCCACAGCCCGGGCCACGAGGTCCTCGGTGAACCCCGTGGCCGACGCCAGGACGATCCGAGCGTTCCCGGGCCCACTGAGGATCGTGCGAATCCGCTCCAGCCGTTCGAGATCGCCGCCATCGAGTTCTCGGAGCTTGGCTTCCCCGATCGCCTCGATCACCCGGCGGCCAGGACCAGTGCCCGGTCCGAGGGCCACGATGTCGAGTTCGTGCGCAGCCCGCTCGTGCTTGGCGTTGATAACCGTCGTGCCGACCGAGACGACCGGCACACCGAAGAGCGCCTCGCCGACTCGACGGACGTGCTTTCGCGCGAGCTGCTCGAAATGCGGGCCGAGCACGAGTGACGCGAAGCTCGACTGCGAGTCCGCCCACGCCTCGACGCCGCGGTGGTCCTCGAAGAGTGCCACCCGCGTATGCCGCACCACCTGGTGGAAGCGGATGATCGGATCGGCAATGCGATACACCGGGCGCCGTTGCCGGACGACATCGTCGTCCTTTTCGAGGAAGCCAGAGCGAACAAGGGCGTCGAGCGGATGCAGCATGCTCTGTTGCGAGCGCCCCAGCTGGTTGGCGATAGCAGTCTGGGTGCCACTACCGCCGGCAACAGCGGCCAACACCGACAGGTAGAGCGCCCGATTCTCCATGCCGCGCTGCTCACCGAGGAGCCACTCGTCCTCGCGGAAGAGGGCGGAGGCGGGCGAAAGGATCTCATCGACGACCCAGGCGTCAAGGTCGCCCAGCGACGACGGCACCGATCGGACGAGCTCGCGGTACCCGGGCGTGCCACCAAGGATTGCGTCGACTCGAAACGCGAGACGTGGATCATCGAGGCCCCAGAAGCGTTTCGCGTCGAGGTAGCTGAAGGGGCGCATCAGCAGATTGGTGTGGACTCGACCGCGAAGCGCCCCCTGGCCCTCGAGAAGGTCGGCCATCACCGAGATTGCCGAGCCGCATAGGAGGAGGCGGACGGCCGGCCAGTTCTCCTCCTTCGAGCGGTCGACGCTGCGCTGCAGGAGCGATGGCAGCTCAGGCGAGCGCTCCAGGAGGTAGGGGAACTCGTCGAGGACCGCCACAGCCGGGCCGACGAAAATCGAGCCCCCTCCGATCGGCGCCATCCCGAGGGGCGATGCGCCGATTGCTCCGCTCAGCCGCGGTGCGAGCCTGGCGAGACTAGAGACGGCCTCGTCCCAGTTGGCGAGAGCGAGTCGGCCCACCCCAAGATGAGCGCCAAGTCGCCCGCCGAGCTCAGCGAGCGCCTGCGCCGGCTCGTGCTCGAGCGCTTGGTAGTAGAAGCCGCCCGTTGCCGCGGCAAGTCGTCGGAGCGGATAGGACTTGCCCTGCCGTCGGCGACCGTAGATGATGCCGATGCGCAGCCCAGGAGTCAGGTCGGACACGAAGGCCGACAGTTCCTCCCACTCCTCCTCACGGTCGAATAGGTCAGCGGGTCGGGCAACTGTCACGGGACTAAGAGTACAAGGTCTAGTTTGTAAAGTTCAACCTTGAACTTCTGAGCCAGGTCCACCAGCGTCAGCGATGAGCTCGTCGTCCTCGACCCTAAGACCGTGGCGAGCGGCAATCTCCTCGGTTCGCGCTCGACCCGCTCCCGCGTCGCCACCCGACGTTCCGAGCTCGGCGATCATCGCCCCGTCGTCCGCGGCGCCCTCGCCGCCCGCTCCTCACGCCCGACCCGCTCCAGCAGCGTGTTGTGCGCGAGCCACCCGGCCCGCGACGGGTCCCGGTCATCGCCGAAGCGCCGTTCCGCCCCGCCGTGGCCCGCAGCGGCGGCTCGGACGAGCCCCGGCCGGCCACAGCCCTTGCCACGGGCAGGGCCACGAGGATCGGATCAGCCGGGACAGTCCACTGCGACTTCGAGGGCCGCGCACACCTGGCGCATCCGCTCGTCACTGAGGCGCCCAAGGCGATCGACGAGTGTGGCAATCGACGCGCTCTCGACCGAGTCGAGATTGATGGCTGACCGCTGGGGAATCGGATCGTCACCGGGTTCGAGGACAACCTCGCTTGCCAAGCCCCGGATCGTCGTCGTACAGGGAGCGACCAGAGCTCGCTGCAGCCTCGGTATGGCCGCATCGCGCGACAGCACAACGACAGGACGTCGGCCAATAGCGACGAGTTCACACCACCACACCTCGCCTCGGGCAGGAATCGGGCTCACGAGGCGGCGGCTGCCTCGCGAAACGAGGCCAGGTCACCCCAGTCGTCTGCTTCGTCAAGCGGGTGTGCGTCGTAGGCGGCGTAGCTCGCATCGATCTCCGCTGCACGATGCCGAACGATCAGCGCCTCGAGCGCTTCGTCGAGAAGCGCTGCGTCCGGGACATCCGGCCGGAGCCGGCGCGCGTTCGCGAGCCGTTCCTCGTCGACGGTCGTGCTCACCCGGATCCTGCTCATGCCACCATTATGCCATGGGAATGCTACGCCCGGCGCGTACGGGTCCCAGATTGACCCCACCGGTTCAGCCATCCAGCGTCCCGGTTCCGCGTCCGAGTCAGGACCTGATTCCACTGATCAGTGCTGTCGGACTTCCCAGACGGGTCGCTCGGGCTCGTCGTTGTGCACGACCATGTCGGCGAAGTCGGTCGGGCCGACCGTGTCGAAGTAGTGCTGTTGGGAAAGCAGGTAGCGGTTGCCGAAGCGTTGCTCGACCCTGGCGGCGGATCCCAACGGCGCCAGGTCACGGGTGCGGGCGCGAGCCAGGTTCTCCTCGAACGCAGCGGACACGAAGATGCGCAGGTCCCACCGGCCGATCAGTTCCGGGCGCGGGAGGAACGTGCCGTCGAAGATGAGCAGGGCGTCAGCGGCCGCGTCGTCTACGGGCTCAAAGTCAGGGTGACCTTGCCGAATGGTCGGTCTTCGATGAGGTGGCGCAGCGCCTCGGATGCCTGATCGAGCGGGAATGATCGGTCGTGTGCGGGAACGATCTCGCCGCTCGCGATTAGCGGCAGGACCGTCGCGTACGCCTCGGCTTGCTGGTCGGCTGAGGCGGCGAACAGCGAGAACCCGCTGAGGTGGGCCAGCTTCCACACGAGGTCGGTGACGCGCAGGTTCGTCTCGGTGCCGGCCGCGTAGCCCATCACCACCATCTGACCACCGCGCGCCAAGCCGCCTACCGCCTGGCCCGTGAAGGGGCCCCCGAGCGCGTCAATGACGACGTCGACGCCACGAGGAGCGAGCCGAGCAAGCCCGTCGACGAGGCTCTCCTGCTCGAGGTTGACAATGTCGACTTGCTGCAGTCCGCCATCAGCGGCGGCAGCGGACTCCTTGGCCCTGTTTCCGGCCGATGACACCAGCTGCGAGGCTCCGAGCGCACGAGCCACCTTCAGGGTCGCGTTGCCGACGCTCCCGCCTACTCCGAGCGCCAGAACCGATTGCCCCTCCCGAAAGCCGGCTTGACGAAGAGCCAAGAACGCGCTCAGGTAGGCCACGGGTAGGCCTCCGGCGATTTCATCGGGAATCTCATCAGGCAGTGGCGCGAGGTTCCCGCTGGGGACCGAGGCCATCTCGGAGAAAGTGCCATCCTCGGTGACACCACCGGGGCCCGCGAAGAAGAGCACCCTCTCTCCCGCGGAGAAACGTCCGGAGCGATCCTCGATGACGACGCCCGCTCCTTCGTTGCCGGGCACGAGCGGGAGCTTCTTGGCAGTCGGGTGCAGGCCGGCGAGGACGGTACGGTCCAGCGGGGTGACTCCCGCTGAGGTCACCCGGACCAGGGCGTAACCGGCTTGCCGCTCCGGCGGGGGAACATCGACCAACCGCAACGCGTCGTAACTGCCGCGGGCAGCGGCCTGTATGGCTTTCATCGATTACTCCCGTGGGACTGCGGGGATCGCGCAACTGGCTCAAGGCACAGCGCTGTGGCAGCGAAGCGGATGCCGTCGCTCTCGACGAGGTCCGTCTGTGCAGAGACATGGGTTGTCGTCTCAGCGTTCATGAAGTCCTCTCTTGGCGTGGTTGGGTGCGCTTAGGAGCCCGGATGGTGGCTGATGATCGAGGTAGGCGGCGAGGGCGTCGCCGAGTCTCCGGCTGGCAGCTGCGAAGTAGTCGCTCGTGAGGGAGGCGGTGTGGGCGGTCGCCACGATGCGCGGGTGGGCGACCAGCGCCCCGTCGACGGGGTAGGGCTCGGTCGGGAACACGTCGAGCCCGATGCCGGCGAGGCGCCCGGTGTTCAGGTGGGCGACGGCGGCCTCGGCGTCGAGGAGGGCGCCGCGGGCGATGTTGACGAGCCAAGCCCCGGGGCGCATGGTTCGGAGCACGGTGTCGTCGACAAGGGGCGGCTCCCCGGCCTGATAACCGGCCGCGATGATGACGCTGTCGACGTCGGCAACGCAGTCGAGGAGGCGGTCGGTGGTGTAGAGGGCGACGAACGGCGGAATTGGACCGCTTGCGGGATGGCGGCGTACGCCGGTGACGGTCACGTCGAAGGCGGCGAGCCGGCGGGCGATCTCGGTGCCGACCGCGCCGGCGCCGACGATGCATGCCGCCGTACCGGCGAGTGAGCGACCAGCGGGCTCTCCCCAGTGACCAGGCTCGAAGCCCTTCGGAGCCTCGGGGAGGCGCCGCGCCAGCGCGAGGAGGAGTGCCACGGCGTGCTCGGCGACGGGCACGGCATTGAGGCCGGCCATGTTGGCGACCCACACCCCATACTCGGCGGCCGCATCAAGGTCGACATTGTCGACTCCGACTCCGAACTGTTGGATGAGGCCGAAGCTCCCCGCCCGAATCGCCCGTCCGGGTAGCGGCGACCAGAGTGGGACGACCACGTCGACGGGCGGCCCGCCATCGATCAAGCGCGCTTCGAGCTGGCCCTGGCCGACGACCTCGATCTCGGCGCGGCCGGCAAGCCAGGCAGGCCAGTGGTGCGGCATCTCGGACCAGGCGTGGTTCTCGGAGAACCACTCTTTGCCGACGAGCACGCGCAGCAGCCCCTCGTGGGGCTCGTGCCGAGGGGCGGTCAGTGCGGCCTTTGCGTCCGACGTAACTGGCCCGAGAACCGTCACCTCGCTCTCGCCCTTGTCAGCCGCCCGTGGTTCGGGCACCTCGGCCGGCGGCGGCCTACGGAAGATGAAGCCGGCTGCTGCCACAGCGCTGAGCGCGGCGAGCGTGCCGCAGTAGACCAGGGCTGTCCGGTGCAGGCCGAAGTGCGTAGTTCCGAGCCCGGCGATGACGACGGGCACGCTGAAGGCGAGATAGCCGATGGTGAAGATCGCGGCGATCATGCCGGCACGCTGGTCGGCGGGGGCCAGCGAGCTGAGGGTGCGATAGGCGCCGAGGTTGCCTGCCCCAAAGCCCGCCCCGCTTACCGCGGCGCCGGCCAACAAGCCGGCGGCTGATGTCGTCTCGATGGCAGCGATCGTCACCGCGATACCGGCGACCACGGCCAGGCAGCCGGCGAGCATCGTGGCGGGCGGGCTGACAGCTCGGAACGCGACCGTGGCTGCGGCCTCGATCGCGGTGAGCACGAAGATCACCAGGCCGCCCCAGAGCAGGTTCGGCGAGCGGAGCACCTGGGCGGCCAGCGACGGCCCCAATGACAAGTAAAAACCATTGAGCGCCCACACCGCGGTCAGGCACGGGACAGCGGCAGCGAAGGCACCGCGTGCTTCGGTCGGCACGGACACCCGTGGCCGGAGCGAGGCCAGGACGCCGGGGTGCCTTTGCGCCGTCTCGGGCAGCCCGACCACCGCGACAGCCGCGACCAAACTCCCGCCGAGAAGCAGCCACCAGACGAGATGCGTTGGCGCAGGCCCGTACTGGGCGAGCGCGCTGCTGCAAAGCGCCCCTACAGCCAAGCCCAGCAAGATGCTGGTGCCCGTGGCCACCGGCGCGAGCCCGCTGCCCTCGGGTTGCAGGTCGATCAGCGCCGCCCCGAGTCCTCCGGTCGCCGCGCCGACGGCGACACCCTGCAGCGCCCGGGCGGCGAACAGCAGCCCGACGCCGCGCGCCGCGAGGAACAAGGCGCAGGCGGCAGCGGTGATGGCGAGGCCAGCGAGTATGACGGGACGGCGGCCGAGATAGTCAGCGACCGAACCGAACAACAGCAAGGTGACGAGAAGGAAGATGGCATAGATTGCAAAAACAGCCGTTAGCGTCGCCGCCGAGAACTTCCACTGGGCCTGGTAGACCGCGTAGAGCGGAGACGCGGCGGCCGACGTGAGGAGCACGAAGCAGAGCATCGCTGCCACCAGCCAGAATGCGGCCATCCGGGGCAACGTTGTCCGTGCGGCGACGCGCCTTCCCGCAGTCCTGGTTGCCGGGCAGCAGCCTCGTTCTTGGTCCCGCTCTGCCGCTTTGAGATCAGCATTGATGTGGACTGCATGCATTGCGCGTCCTTCCTTACGGAGCAGGGCGACCTCCGGCTGTTCTTGCATCGGGCTCGCTCTACGCACGCCGGCCGCCGTCCAGGACCATCCCGCCGCACACTGCGCAGCGGGATGGTCCTGTGGATAGCGCCGAGGTCGAGGTCGTCAGCCTTCGGCTTGCGCTGCCTCGGTGATGACCCTTGCCACCGTCCAGGGTTGGGTAATCATCGAGAGGTGACCCGCCCTGACATAGGTGATCCGAGAGTTCGCCCGCTGAG
>JAODBN010000120.1 GCA_025463965.1 Acidimicrobiaceae bacterium | reverse complement strand
CGCGGGACGAGGTGCTGGACAACATCACCCTCACCTGGTTCACGAACACGGGGATCTCCTCGGCTCGTCTGTATCACGAGAACGCGCTGGGGTTCTTCGACGCCAAAGGCGTCTCGTCGGTGCCGGTCGCAGTGAGCGTCTTCCCGAGGGAGCTCTACCAGGCGCCACGGAGTTGGACAGAGCAGGCCTACCCCAACCTCATCTACTACAACGTGGTCGACCGCGGCGACCACTTCGCGGCCTGGCAGGAGCCGCAACTCTTCTCCGAAGAGCTCCGTGCCGGGTTCCGGTCGCTTCGCTAGGTGACTGTGTTCGACCGGCTGCACATGCCCCGGCTCGGCGGGGCGAACGAATGGCTCAATTCTGAGCCACTCGGCCCCGCCGAGCTTCGCGGCAGCGTCCTCCTGGTGAACTTCTGGACACTGACGTGCATCAACTGGCTGCGCCAGGAGCCGTACGTCCGGGCGTGGTCGAAGGCCTACCGTGACGACGGGTTGGTGGTGATCGGAGTCCACACGCCGGAGTTCTCGTTCGAGCACGAGATCAATGACGTCCGGCGGGCCCTGAAGGAGCGGAGGATCGACTACCCGGTCGCCATCGACAACGACTACGCGATTTGGAGCGCCTTCGACAACCACTACTGGCCAGCGCTCTACTTTGTCGACGCGGCCGGCATCATCCGCGACCAGCACTTCGGCGAGGGACGGTACGAGCAATCCGAGCGCGTCCTCCAGCGGCTCCTCGGCGTCGAACGCGCAATCGTCTCCGTCAAAGGGGTCGGTGTGGAGGCGGAGGCCGCTTGGGAGGATCTGCGTACGCCCGAGACGTATCTCGGCTACAGGCGGAGCGACCAGTTCGCGTCACCGGACGGCGCGGCGCTCGACGAACTCTCCGTCTACGAGCTCCCGGACCGCCTGCGCCTCAACCATTGGGCTCTCACCGGCGAGTGGAAGATCGGGGCTGAGAGTGTCGTGCTTGAAAAGGCTCCTGGGAGCATCGCCTACCAGTTCCACGCCCGTGACGCGCATCTCGTGCTGTCTCGCGGCGGTGAGGAGCCAATTCCCTTCCGCGTGCTCATCGACGGTACGGCGCCGGGCCCCTCGCGCGGCGTCGACATCGACGAGGACGGGAACGGTGTCCTCGAGGATGGTCGCCTGTACCAACTCGTCCGCGCGCACGACGGAATCAGCGAACGGACGCTGGAGATCACGTTCCTCGGGGCCGACGCCGAGGCGTACGTGCTCACGTTCGGATAGGCATCCCACAGCGCGCGCGAGAAATAATCGCGAGAAGTAATTCTCCGCTCGGTTTTCAGGGGGTAAGTAACTTACGCTCGGTGGCTCGCCAGCAACTCTGTCTGCTCGGTCAGTGATGAGCGGCATCTTCCGGGCGGGCCGACATCCGCGCACCGTGCGTACGCGATTCAATGTTCTCGTCCTCCGACGACGGGGGTGTGATGGCTGCTGTCTACGTCCTCCTTGCATTGGTGCTCGTCGTCGTCCTGGTGGGCGTCTTCCGCCGGTTGTCCGGCGGTAGCCGCAGCATCACGAAATACCACAAGGCGCTGGACGTGCTCGGCGAGCTCAGCGAGCGCGGCCAGACAGAGGGTTCTGCCGCCGCCCCCGCTCCGCAGCCGTTACCGAAGCAAGCGCGTTCAGGTCTCGCATCGCCAGTCTCTACGCACTCGCCGGCTCCTACCCGAGCACCAACGCCGCCCCCATCGACCGAGCGTCCGTTGATCGTGTTCAACGACGAGGCAGTTCCTGACCAAGGGGCTCGTGCCGAGGTACCAGGGAAGCGCTTGCGGCCCAGCGCCGGCCGCAGTCCTCGCGATCGCCGGCTTGTTCTCATCGGGCTCCTGCTCGCTGTGGCCGGCGTCGCAACGGGTGTCGTCCTGTCGGACTCCTCGGCAACGCGGCCACTCGGGACTCGACCGATCACGCGTCACGGTGCTCCGTCTAGTCACGAGGGGAGCGTCGGCTCAGGCTCGACCGCCCAGACATCGACATCGTCCACCACCACAACGCTCGGCATCTCGAGCAGTAAGACCGTGCTCAGCTCGCTCACTCCCGACGTAGCCTCAGCCGGCCAAAGTGTCACCTTGTACGGGAGCAATTTTTCGAGTTCCAACGGAGTCATCATCGCGACTTTTGACGGCCGTGCCGCGCCGACGCGCTGCCCAACGGAACAGAAGTGCGTCATCACCGTCCCGCCGGGACTCTCCGGCACCGTGACCGTCCGGCTGCGTACGGCGACGGGAACCTCGAACGGCCTCTCGTTTCGATATGTCCAGTGACGACGGGACAAGGACACGTCGAGCGGGGCTTGACCTTCCGCACTCCAGGTAGAGCGGCCGTAGTTATCGGGGCGTTGCTCAGAGCAGGACTCTTCGGGCGGGATTGTGATGCACAGCGATTTCGTTCCACAGACGCCCCCGGATGGGGCGGTCGACGGCGCGCTGTTGCGGGCTCCCCACTTACAGCACGTCGACAGACGCTTAAACGGACATTGAGCAGAAGCTCTCTTCACGATGACAGAATCAGCCGTCCAGGCGTCGCCGGAGTTCGACGTACACCTCGGAACCAATGATCTCTTGCAGTTCCTCGGCCATCGACTCGATCACCGGTCGGTCACCAACGTAGGCCCGGGCTCCCTCGGTGCAACACCACGCCATGGATTTGCCCTCAGCGCCCCAGTCAGCCCTTGTCCAACCGCGTACGGTGGCCACCTCGGTCCCGTTGTCACCTTGCTCCCAATCCACCTTGATCGGCAGCTGCCAGCAGACCGACGGCTTCAAGCCGACGGGTGAGTCGCCTGCATCGAGGGCTGCGAGATGCAACGCGCAGCCAGGGCCCCCCTCAAAGCCAGGACGATTGAGAAAGATGCAGGCTCCGTCGATGACTCGGGTGTTGCTCCGGGTGGCATCGGCAAAGACACCGACTTCGGACGCGGCGGCGTGGTACTCGAAGCGTGAGGGCTCCAACGTGGCCGCCAGGGCGCTGATGAGATGTGCCTCGTCCTCGCCATCGAGTTCTGCGCCGATCGAGCAACAACCTTGGCCGAGTTCGGCAGCCGGTTTGGGCAAGATCCCGAGGCAGCCGCGGCC
>JAODBN010000105.1 GCA_025463965.1 Acidimicrobiaceae bacterium | reverse complement strand
TGGAGATCGCCACGAGCTCACCCTCGGAGGTCTCCCCCAGGGTGACGATGGCCTCGGGGTCCTCGGCGTCGTGCTGGAGCAGGCGACCGCTCGGGGCGAAGGCGTCGAAGACCCGGCTGCCGAGGGCGTGACGCAGCTCGTCGTCCGTCATCCTCCGGTGCAGCGCGAGGGCGGCGATGAGGACCACGTCGTCCACGCCAGCAGCTGCGGCCTTGTCGAGGACGGCCTCGATGACGCGGGCGCGCACGTCCGGTGCCTCCATCGGAGGAAGCGGCAGCGACACGTCGTCGAAGGCGATGGTGAGAACCATTCCCGGCCGCAGCAGCGCGTCGAGCGGCTCGGAGTCGCCCTCGGGGTGCTCGAGCGCGTGCGCGATCGCGGCGTCCGGGTCAGGCAGACCCGGGATCGCCTCCGGCGGGTAGATCACGCGGCTCCCCACCGGCAGCCGCTCGAGGCGGAATCCCTCGCCGTGCCAGAACAGCGTTGGCGGGGTGGAGCGGTCGACCTCCAGGACGAAACCCGGCCTTGGACTCAACTTGCTCCCTCCGCTGCTGCTCCCCGCCAGGCGGCAGCGCTCCGGCGGAGATCGAACACCACCTTCACCGCGCCACGACGCCCGGCTGCCCCCGCGTGGCGGAGTGCCTCCTCGTAGTCCTCGAGAGCGTAGCGGGCCGAGACGAGGCGCCCCAGGCTGGCCCTTTGCACCAGCTCGATCGCCAAGGAGAAGGTCGAGCGTGGCGGTGCCTCGGTCGGCTGCTCAGAGCCGTACGCGTAGGCGCCGAGCAGGGTGACCTCTCGTTGCCACAGCGGGGCGAGGTCGACCTTGACCGTGCCGGGCATGCCCACCATCACGATGCGACCCCCCGGACGAACGACCGCGAGGGACTGGGCGAGCGAGGCGGCGCTTCCCACGCAGTCGAGAACCACGTCCGCGCCTCCGGCTAGGCGTGCGATTCGGCCGTCGTTGTCCTCGATGGCGAGCGCGCCGGTCGTGCGACGGACGCCTCGTGGGAGCTCGCCCGACGAGAGGACCGCGTCCGCGCCGAGCTCCTCGGCGAGCTCGCGCTGGACCGGGTGCTTGGCGACGACGAGCAGGTTCCCGGGCAGCGTGTGCGCCCGCAGCGACGCGGTGACGGTGAGACCGAGCGTGCCTGCGCCGAGCACGACCACGGTTTCTCCGGGGACCACACCTGCGGACAGCGCCGCGTGGAGCGCGCAGGCGGTGGGCTCCACGAGGACAGCGTCTTCGTCGGAGAAGCCTTCGGGGATCGTGTGCAGCTGCGAGTCGTGGGCGACGAGCTCTTCGGACCAGGTCCCGCCCGTGTCCTTGCAAAAGCCGGTCTGCAGGCCGGGCGACAGCTCGCCGAACGCGATGCGATCGCAAGCGCCCTTGTGGCCGGCTGCGCAGGCGGGGCACGGTGGGACGATGCCGCGCGCCTCACAGCCGAGGACCGGCTCCAGCACCGCCCGGCTTCCCGCGAGAGGCCCGTCCACCACGTCAGCGACCACCTCGTGGCCCAAGACGAAGGGGAAGGACACGATCGGCTCGAAGTAGCGAGAGCTCGTCCCGTCGACCGTGTGCAAATCGGATCCGCAGATGCCGGCAAGGCGCGGCCGGATGCGCCGCCACCCCGGTCCTAGAGGACGTGGCGGCTCGAGGTCGGCGAGGCGCAGCGGCCCGAGGCCCAGCGTCGCTCCTGTGGCCCCGAGAGCGCTGGCGGCGCGCGCCGCGGCGAAGCGGTGGAGCTGGCGCTCGATCAGGAGAGCCTTCACGGCCGGCTCGCGAGGCCGACGCCCGGAGAGGGGGTGCGAGGCCCGAGACGGCGGCTCGCCACGGCGAGCAGGTTGCGTGGACCCCCGGGAGTGCGCTCCCAGTGCTCGATGGGCCACCCGCGACGGCGCGCCACGGCCGCGAGCTTCGGCTCGGGGTTGACTGCGACGGGATGCCCTGCCGCCTCGAGCATGGGAAGGTCGCTCGTCGAGTCGGCGTACGCCACGGTCTGATCCTTGCCGAGCCCAAAGCGCGCCGCCCAAGACTCCATGAGAATGGCGCGTGCCTCGCCGGTGGGAGGCGTGGTGACCATCTCGCCGGTGAAACGCCCGTCGACCTCCCCGAGGCGGGCGCAGACGATCTCGTCGAACAGCGGCGCGAGGGGCGCCACGACGAAGTCGAGCGCCCCGGTGATGAGGAGGGTCTTGTGCCCGAGGGCCCGATGCTCTCGGACCCGCTGGATCGCTCCGGGGAACGCCCGCGTGAGGAGCAGGTCGGAGAACAACTCCCAGGCGTCTTCTCGGACGCGCTCGACGGGCGCGCCCTCGTAGCGGCGGTAGAACGAGCGCAGGAAGTCCCCGCGGTCCCGACGGTCGACCGAGAGCAACCGAGGGCCCTCGACGAACAGCTCGAGGGCGAGCTGGGCGCGCCGCATCGGCTCTAGGTGGCGACTCGCCAGCCACGCGTACGACTCGACCACGTTGGAGTTGACGATGGTTTGCTCGAGGTCGAAGACCGCGCAGCGAGGCTCTTTCGTGAGAATCGCCCGCCGGGCTCGGTCCTCACGACTGGCGCTCACTCGCTTGCCCGGGCTCGTGCGGACGCGGGCGTGCTCGACGACCGAGGGCAGGTGGACCTCGTTCACATAACGCACCCAGTCGATCACCGCAGGGTCGAAGCAGAAGGTCCGTTGGTCGTTCTCTGACAGGCCCTCGAAGAGCTCCAAGGTGGCGTCGATGCGGAAACGGGCCTCTGTCTCGGTGTACGCGCCGTAGAGCTCGACGTAGCCGAGCGCCCGTTCGGCGACCGCTCGACGCTCTTCGACGTCCGCGATCTTCTCCGCGAGCTCGCCCCGGACCGGCAGCGCCGAAACGCTCCGTTCGAGGAGGCCGAGGAGTTTCGTCGCTCGACGCAGCTCACCTTGGACCTTGCCGCGGCCGGGGAACGACCACGTCGGAACCGCAATGGGCTCACCGCGGCTGTCGTACAGCGGCCGTTCGTTGAACCAGATCTCGCACAGCCCCACCAAGGTCCCGTAGCGCAATGGGTTGCGCACACCCGACGCGACCTGGAAGATCCGCGGCTGCGCGCCGATCGGCTCCTCTTTCGGGCCGGCGGCCGCCACCGCGATGATCGCAGCGCAGACGAGATCGACCGGGATGACATCGACGATGCCCTCGGGCACGCCGGGGAACTGACGGAGCAAGCCGCGGGCGTAGGAGATGATGACCGGCTCGGCCATTCGAAAGCCCCGGATCCAGCCCGGCTTCGGTTCGGCGAGCGCCGACTCGACGATCGAGGGACGCACGATCGTTGTGGGCAGCTCCCCCCGGTTCTCACCGAGGGCCAGCTCGCCGAGGGACTTGGTGTAGGCGTAGGCGTCGGGCCAACCGAGCGCCTGGGCCCGCGAGCGCCCGAGCTCGACGAGCTGGTTATCCACCCAGTTGGTCCGCAGGCGCTCGGTCCGCTCGGCGAGCAGCGCCCGCCCGGCAGCGCCGAGCTCGCGTCGGGCGCGCTTTTGGAACTCTTCGAGGCGCGCCGGCGTGCGACTCTCGGCGTCAATATCCGCCCGGGCCCGTCGTGCCGCGGCGACCTCGCCCTTCCAGTCGGGAAGAGCTAGGTAGCGGCTGGCGGCGACGGGCTCCTCTGCGGCGTCTCCGTGGTGGCCGCTGTTCACGTAGGCCGTTGACACCGCGACGAGGTGGGGGAGTGGCGCCCCTTCGGGGCGGTGGAGCCGGGCCAGCTCGAGGAGCGTGGTCGCGACCCTGCTCGGGCCGAGGAGGTTGACCTCGACGGCACCGTCGAGGGGGGCGTCGAAGCTCACCGTAGCGGCCGAGTGGACGAGCACGTCGCAGGAGGCGAGGATCTCGCCGTCCGCCTCGCTCAGTCCGAGGCCATCGGTGGAGACGTCGCCGGCGATGGTCGTCAGGCGGCGCTCCATCTCGGCGCCGAACTTCTCGCCGAGCTCCGCACGGAGGCGGTCGAAGCAGTCGTTGCGAAGGATCTCCTTCGCCGTCCGGTCGGCGGCGCTGGCGCGTCGTCCGGAGCGGACGAGCACGACGACCTCACAGTCGGGGACGGAGCGGAGCAGGCGCTCGACGAGGGCCGTGCCAAGGAAGCCCGTGGCGCCGGTGACCGCGATCCGGCGCCCGGCGAGCGCCGCGGCGATCACCGACGGCGTGTGGCGGCTGCTCGACCGGCGCTTCGCCGGGGCGGCGTGTAGCGCTTGGAGGCCGTGGGGGCCGTGGGGGCCGTGAGCGGGCGTGGCCGCGGGCCGGTGTCAACGGTGCCGGTGAATGTGCCGGCGGCCTGGTCCTGCTTTTGCTTGCGCATCACCCGGAAGATAAGCCAGCCACCGAAGAAGATGTAGACGACTGCCTCAGGGAGAAGGCCGGAGGTGAGCAGCTCCATTCCGACGAGGAAGGAGGCGAAGCCGAGGAGCGCGCGGCGTCGAAAGAGGAGACCCACGAGGATTAGCGCGGTACCGATCAGCCCGGCGATGAGCAGGGTCGGAGCGATGTTGTGCGTCTTGGCGACGTGCGAGTTGTGGGCGTAGACGTAGGCGATCAGGGAGAGCGCAAAGTCGATCGCACAGAGGATCGCCCCAATGAGGATCTCCCGGCGCTCGAGGCCGTTGACGATCTCCTTGGTGCCCGGGGGGAGCGGCTTCTGCCTGGCAGAGCGGGCACCGGGCTTTTGATGCCAAAGCTCTGTCGCGGCCGCTCGCATCGAGCGACGCGGGCCGGCCCCGCTGGATCCGATCTCGGGGTCTCCGGGCTGGAGCGGCTCGCTCGTGGTCACGGCGCACCAGGCTACTCGCCCCTCACACGGGTTCGCCCCCGAATCCGGCCCGACGGTACGAGGACTGAAGCTGCGCGCCGAGGAAGATGTAGTAGTCCCGCGCAAAGGCCGAGACCGCCGTGAACATCGCCGAGCCGTGGATCTGGCCGAGGGAGCGACGCTGGACGGTAGGCACACCAGCTTCGACGAGGCGTCGGGCGTAGGCCTCCCCCTCGTCTCTAAGCGGATCGAACTCCATGGTGGAGACGATGGCGGTTGGCAGCCCGACGAGGTTCGGAGCGAAGAGCGGCGAGACGTAAGGATCGGCGGCAAGGCCAGCCTCGGGCAGGTAGTGATTGCGGTACTCGACCATCCCCTCCCAGGTCAGGCCGTATCCCTTACCGAGCTGGCTCACCGAGGGCTGGCTCATCGTGAGGTCGGTCACCGGGATCGAGAGCACCTGGGCGACGAGGCGGGGGCCCTCGCGGTCCCGAGCCATCAGCGAGACCACCGCAGCAAGATTGCCTCCGGCAGACTCCCCGCCGACCGAGAGGAGGCCGGGATCCCCGCCGAGCTCGCCGGCATGCTCCGCGATCCAGCACAGCGCCGCATAACAGTCCTCGGCTGGCGTCGGGAACGGGTGCTCCGGCGCCAGTCGGTAGCCCACCGAGACGACGAGAGCACCGGAGGCGGCGCAGAGCTCTCGGCAGGCGATGTCAGAGCCGTCGACGCTACCCAACCAAAAGCCACCGCCGTGGAGGTACACATGGACTGGGAATGGGCCTTCGCCGTGCGGGCGGAAGGCACGCGCCGCAATGCTGGCGCCCTCGACCGGAACGGCGAGCTCTCGCACTTCAGCGGGTGCGGGGGGTTCACGGTAAAAGCGCGCCCGCAGTTGCTCTTGGGAGCGGTCGTGCCGGGCGCGAGCTTCAGCAACCGTGGTCGCCGGAGGGTCGTCCGACTGAGGCTCGGCGAGCAGTGGCAGGAGGACGGGATCGAGTGGCATCAGGCGTTCTCGTACAGGTTGCCGGCGCGGTCGCTGCCGCGGGCGAGCCAGAGCCGGTGCCCGGGGTTCGCCTCGGGGAAGACCCGGACGTCTGCGGGGAGGTAGCGCATCGTGTAACCGGCCCGACGCTGGTCGCTCGTGTTCGGGCTCGCGCCGTGGATGATCCGGCCGTCGTGTAGGGAGGCCTCTCCCGGTCCGAGCTCGAAGTAAACGATGCGCTCGGGATCGGGTGCTTCCTCGATCTCGGTCGAAAACGTG
Source organism: Acidimicrobiaceae bacterium (assembly GCA_025463965.1). GTDB lineage: Bacteria > Actinomycetota > Acidimicrobiia > Acidimicrobiales > Bog-793 > JAODBN01. The sequence continues at coordinate 14 of JAODBN010000105.1, read as the reverse complement.
TTAATCGCGGGGTC
>JAODBN010000090.1 GCA_025463965.1 Acidimicrobiaceae bacterium | reverse complement strand
GGGTAGAGGCGCTCCATCCCGCGGCGGGCGGTGACGGAGCCGACACGACTGTGACCACCGAGCAGGTGGCCGGCACAGGAGGACGCCATGAGTGACGCGGCCGAGAGCGATCCGAGGCCGGTCGCCGAGCTCGGCTACGCCGAGGCCTCCGCCGAGCTGGACCTGATCGTTCGCGAGCTCGACCAGGGACTGGTCGACGTTGACGTGCTCGAGACCCGGTTCCGGCGTGCGATCGAGATCGTCGAGGAGCTCGATCGCCGCATTCGGGGCGCGCGTGAGCGGGTCGACGCCCTCATGCCTCGCCTGGACGCCCTCAGCGACGAGGAGCTCGGAGGGAACTGAGCCGGCCGCTAGCTTTAGCGGCCGTGGCCAGATTCTCTTTGCACGCAGTCGGTGTGGACCGACCGGGCATCGTGGCGGCGGTCACCGGCGCGCTGGCATCGATCGGCGCCAACCTCGAGGACTCGCGCATGACCATCCTCGGCGGCCAGTTCTCGATCATGCTCGTGCTCGACGCTCCCTCGGTGGCGGACGCTTCACTCCTCGAAGAGGCGCTCGCGCCGGCTTCGACGGAGCTCGACCTGCTGATAGCGGTCCGGCCTCTTGTCGAGTCTGCGCATCTCGACGCCGGCGGCGAGATGGCCGTGGTTTCGGTTCATGGCGCCGATCACCCTGGGATCGTGTCCCGCATGGCCGGCGAGGTGGCCGCGGCCGGAGGAAACGTCGTCGACCTGGCGACCCGCGTCGTCGGCGAGCCCGAGATGCCCGGCTACGTCATGGTTCTCACCGTGGCCCTCGCCCCCGGCAGCACCCTCGAGTCGCTCTCGGAGCGCCTCGCTCAGGCGGCTGCCGAGCTCCAGGTCCACTGCGCCGTCGCCCCCGGCGACGGCGAGCTGCTGTAAGGCTCGTGCCGACTCGCGCCTGCACCGCCTGCTGATCGCTGCCACGTGAGCGTCCGCCGTGTTCTCGGGCTCGCCGAGCTCGACCGCGGCCGGCCGGCCCTGCCGGTCGGCGAGCTCTCCTCCGACGCGCGCCTTCTCGCACAAGATCTGATCGACACCATGCGGGCCTCTCCGGCGTGCGTCGGCCTCGCCGCGCCTCAGATCGGAGTTCCACTCCGCGCGTTCGTCCTCGACGTGAGCGGTCACCGCAAGGCTCGCACCGTGCACGGAGAGCTCGTGCTGTTCGACCCGGAGCTGCTCGAGGCCCAAGAGACCGAGGTGGCTCGAGAAGGCTGCATGAGCGTGCCAGATCTCACTGGCGACGTCGCGCGAGCCACCCGGATCGTGTTGCGCGGTCGCGACGTCGCCGGCGCCGAGAAGGTGATCCGCACGGATGCCTTCGAGGCCCGGGCGGTCCTGCACGAGCTCGACCACCTCGACGGGCTTGTCTTCCTCGACCGCCTCGCCGGTCCGGGCGCGCTGCATGCCCGGCGCGTGTACCGCTGAGACGCGCGGCTCTACTGGGCTTTCAGAACTCGAGCGCGGACATCGCCGGGACCCAACGACGGGAGCGCTCGACGGCCTCGCGCCAGCGTGTTCTGTCCAGGCGCCGCCGCGGCTCGATCACCTCGCGCGGGCCCTGGGTGGCCGCGGCCTCCTCCAGGCCGCCCCACGTGCCGACGGCCACCCCGGCAAGGTAGGCGGCTCCGAGAGTCGTCGCCTCGAGCACCGGGGAGCGCTCCACGCGCTTTTGGCTCGCGTCGGCCAGAAGCTGCAAGAACGTGTCATTGGCGCTCATGCCGCCGTCCACACGAAGCGCCCCGACATCAGCGCCAGTGTCGGCCTCGACCGCCGCGACGAGATCGGCGCCTCGCTGGGCGATCCCCTCGAGCACGGCCCGCACGAGCTCGGCACGCCCAACGGAGGGATCGAGGCCCAAGAACGCGCCTCGGGCGCCGAAGTCCCACGCCGGGGCGCCGAGGCCGCCGAGGGCGGGGACGAACACGGTTCCCCCGGCGTCGCGCACCGACGCCGCCAGCGCGTCGGACTCTGCCGGGCTCGAGAGCACGCCAATCTGGCACAGCCACTCCACACAGCTGCCCGCCGACAGCATCACCGCCTCCACGCCCCAGCGGCGTCGGTTGTGCTCCTGCCAGGCGACGACGGGGAAGGTCCCGGCTTCACCTCGAGTGCGGAACCGGGGGCGCTCGAAGCCCGTCCCGCAGTCGACCATGCCTCCCGTACCGAAGGTGGCCTTCGCGTCGCCCGGCCGGAGGCATCCCTGGCCGATGAGAGAAGCCTGCTGGTCACCGATGAGGGCGGCGATCGGCGGCGCTCCCGACAGCGCGCTCGCCGGGCCGAGCACCCCGGTCGAGTCGACGAGGGTGGGCAGGCACGTCTCAGGGATGCGGAGCGCCTCGAGCACGGCGGGGTCGAACGCCGAGGCATCGTCGAACACGAGGCCGGTCACCCCCGCGTTGCTGGGATCGCTCACGTGCAGGCGACCTTCGGACAGCACCCAGGCGGTGAAGGTCTCCACGGTCCCAAAGCACAGGTCCTGTTCGCGTCCCGGGTCGTAACGGTCGAGGAGGTAAGCGAGCTTGGTCGCCGACTGGCTGGGGGAGAGGCGGAGCCCCCGTTGGCGAAGGAGCAGGCACTGGCCCGCCGTGCGCAGATCCTGCCAGCCGATCCCTGGCCCGACGGCTTTTCCGGTCGCGCGGTCCCACACGATGGTGCTCGCCCGCTGAGCGGTGATCCCCACCCCGTCGACCTTGCCGTCCACGAGCGCCGCGCTCGACAGCTCGAGCACCGCCTCCGCCAGTGCGGCGGCGTCGATCTCGACGACGCCCGGCGAGGGACGGGAAGGGGCAAGTGCGCGGTGCTGTACTGCCACGAGCTCGCCCTCGCCCGATACGCGCGTGGCTCGCACGCTGCTCGTCCCCACGTCCACGACGAGCAGGCTCACCGCTCGGCGCTCCCCGGCTCGCACACGGCGCCAGCCTGCCACAGGCACCCGCGTGCGCCTCTGTTGGCGGTGGTCTCTCGCCTACACTCTGGCGAAGTTGAACGTCCCCTGTTGAGCTTTCGCCCGACGAGGGAGCCCTTAGGAGGAGCGCGATGCCGGAGCTGAAGAACTCGAAGACCGAAGCCAACTTGAAGGAGGCCTTCGCCGGCGAGAGCCAGGCCAACCGTCGCTACCTCTACTTCGCGCAGAAGGCCGACGTCGAGGGCTACCCCGACGTCGCCGCGCTGTTCCGCTCGGTCGCCGAGGGAGAGACCGGCCACGCCTTCGGCCACTTCGACTTCCTGCGCGAGGTTGGCGACCCCGTCACTGGCGTGCCGGTCGGCACCACCGCTGACAACCTGAAGTCCGCGGTCGCCGGCGAGACCTACGAGTACACCGAGATGTACCCGGGCTTTGCCCGCACCGCCCGCGACGAGGGCTTCGAGGAGATCGCCGAGTGGATGGAGACCTTGGCTCGCGCCGAGAAGAGCCACGCCGGACGGTTCCAGCAGGGCCTCGTCTCGGTCGGCGGCTGACGTCCGCCGCCGGGCCGCCTGACCCCGCCCGGCTCCGATGACCACCACCTACGATCCGGCAGACCCGGCCTACTTCGAAGAGGCCGACCTCCGTGTCGAGCTCGAGCGCGTCTACGACCTCTGCCACGGCTGTCGGCTGTGCTTCAACCTCTGCCCGTCCTTTCCCACGCTGTTCGACCTGATCGACGCCAAGGACGGAGCGGTGGGCGAGCTCACCCCGGCCGAGCAGGACAAGGTCGTGGATGAGTGCTACCAGTGCAAGCTCTGCTACGTGAAGTGTCCCTATGTGCCGCCTCACGAGTGGGCACTCGACTTCCCACGTCTGATGATGCGTGCGCACGCGGTGCGCAAGAAGAACGATCACATTACCGTGCACGAGCGGCTCACCGACCAGTTCCTCGGCCGAACCGACCTGCTCGGTCGGGTCTCCAGCGCGGCGGCGCCGGTTGTCAACGCGCTCGTCGGGCCGGTGGGGACGCTTCCGCGCCGGGCGATGGCCAAGGCGGTGGGGATCCATCCCGAGCGGCTGCTGCCTCCCTACGCGCGTGAGCGCTTCACCACCTGGTTCGCCCGCCGTGACGACCCGGCGCTCGAGGCGCCCCGCGCCGAGGTGAGCGTCTTTCCGACCTGCTTCGTCGAGTACATGGAGCCGGGGATCGCCAAGGATCTCGTCCGGGTGTACGAGCACAACAAGATCGCCTGCTCGCTTCCCGAGGGCACCCGCTGCTGCGGCGCTCCGTGGCTGCACGCCGGGGAGATCGAGCGCTTCGCGGCCTCGGCCAAGCGCAATGTCGCGGCGCTCTCGCGCGAGGTCGAAGCCGGACGAGACATCGTGGTGGCCCAGCCCACGTGCGCGTACGTGATCCGCAAGGACTACCCGATCTACGCCCCGGGCGCGCAGGCCGACGCCGTCGCCGCGCACACCTTCGACGCCTGCGAGTACCTCGTCAACGAGCACCGCCGAGAAGGGGGCGCCCTCGACGTCGAGTTCCCCGGAGAGACGCCGGGAAGGGTCGCGTACCACCTCGCCTGCCACCTGCGGGCACAGAACGTCGGCTACCGCGGCCGCGACCTTCTGCGCCTCGCCGGCGCGGAGGTGACCCTGGTCGAGCGCTGTTCGGGGATCGACGGCACCTGGGGGTACCGCGAGGAGAACTACGAGCTGTCGCGAAAAGTGGCACGCCCGCTCGTACGCGAGCTCAAGGCATCGGGAGCGGACACCTACTGCGGAGACTGCCATCTCGCCAACACGGCGATCTTGCAGGAGACGGGAAAGCGCCCGAGCCACCCGATCCAGCTGGTCGCGCGCGCCTACGGGATCGCCGAGGACGACCGTTGAGCGAGCTGCGGGCTCCGGCCGGCGGCCCTCTCACCTTGAAGGACGTTTTGGACCTGCGGGCCTACGAGCGCCAGCGGGATGACTTTCGCCGGGAGGTGATCGCCGCAAAGCGCCTCCGGCGCGTGCGGCTCGGGCCGCTTCTCAGCGCGGTGTTCGAGAACCGCCTCACGGTCAGGTTCCAGGTCCAAGAGATGGTCCGAGCCGAGCGGATGATTTCGGACGAACAGGTGCAGGGCGAGCTCGACGCCTACAACCCGCTGCTGCCCGGCCCGGGCGAGCTCTCCCTGACCCTGTTCTTGGAGCTCACCTCCGAAGAGGAGCTTCGCGAATGGCTGCCCAAGCTCGTCGGCATCGAGCGCTCGCTTGTTCTCCGGGTGGGAACAGGCGACGAGGCGCTCGAGGTGCGAGGCGAGGTCGAGGCGGGACATGCCAGCCAGCTGACGAGAGACGAGGTGACGGCGTCCGTCCACTACGTCCGCATTCCGCTCACCGCCGAGGGCCGTACGCGCTTTCTCGGCGATCCGGTCACCCTCGTGGCGGACCATCCTGCCTACCGGCACGAGGTCGTCCTCAGGCCTGAGACCAGGGCTTCGCTGGTCGCTGACTGGGACTGAGCGCTCTCGCCGGATCCCTCTTCGAGCGCGGTCCTTTACAAGGCGCGCTACACCCGGCAAAATAGAAGGCCCGCTCGTCCCTGGGGGCCGAAAGGCGCGTCCGGGGTGCTTGGCGGGCCCGTCTCCGTTGGCCTGGATCCGTGATGGTCCAGGTCGGGACGGGTGTAGTCCGAAGTGTACCGGTACGCGTGCAAGAGAGAGTGAACATGAAGGCCACGTGGCGACAGCGAGCGGCATGCCGGGGCATCGACCCCGACGTGTTCTACCCGGCTTCCGACGAGGAGGCCGACGAGGCGAAGGCGATCTGCGACCTTTGTCCTGTCCGCCAGCTCTGCCTCGAGCACGCGCTGGCGCATCGGGAGCGAGACGGAGTGTGGGGCGGCTTCACCGAGCGGGAGCGCCGCCGACTCGTCCGCCAGCGCCGCAAGACCGCCTGAGCCCCGGGCCGGATCCCTTGGACCCGGCCGCTCAGGTCGCGCCCCGTCCGCGGCGAGGTCCTGCGAGCGCCGCGCCAGCGCTACCCGTGGCGGTCTTTTCGTGAAGGCCGACCAGGTGGGTGGGGAGCGAACAGGCGAGCTCGAGCCGAGCGAGCAGTTCCTCGCGCTCGGGGGCTGGCCAGGGGTGGTGTCGCGCCTGCTCGCCCGAGACGATCTCTCTTCGCAGGAGGCCGGCTCGGTGCTCGGCGAGGTGCTCGAGGGCCGGGCCCCCCCGGTCAACCTCGCGGCGTTCCTCGTGGCGCTCCGGGCGAAGGGCGAGACCCCCGAGGAGCTGGCGGGCCTCGTCGCCTCCATGCGAGCACACGGCGAGCGGGTCGAGCTCCCGGGCGGGACGGAGTGGGCGGTCGACACCTGCGGCACCGGAGGTGACCGGAGCGGCACCATCAACGTGTCCACCGTGGCTGCCTTCGTCGTGGCCGGTGCTGGGGTCACTGTGTGCAAGCACGGCAACCGGGCGGCCACCTCGCTCGCCGGTTCCGCCGACGTCCTCGAGGAGCTCGGCGTGGCGATCGCCCTCGGGCCGGCGGGAGTGGCCGCCTGCGCGGCGGAGGCGGGCATGGCGTTTTGCCTCGCCCCTCGCTACCATCCCTCGCTTCGCCATGCCGCGGCGGTCCGAAAAGAGCTGGGTGTGCCCACCGTCTTCAACATCCTCGGGCCGCTGGCGAACCCCGCGGGGGTCCGCCGACAAGTGGTCGGGGTGGGCGACGGCAACCGGGCCGTGACGATGCTCGGAGCGCTCGAGCGGGGCGGCGCCCTCCACGCACTGGTTGTGCACGGCCTCGACGGCCTCGACGAGCTTTCGACGGTGTCGCGCTCGCGCGTCCTCGAGAGCCGCCTGCTTGCTGACGGGAGTCGCTTTCGGCGCGAGTACGAGGTGGACCCGGCCGACCTCGGTCTGGCGCCGGCCGCCCTCGAGGATCTGCGCGGCGGCGACGTCGTCGAGAACGCTTCTCGGGTGCGGGCGATCCTCGCCGGCGACCGCGGTCCTCAACGCGAACTCGTCCTTTTGAACGCGGCGGCGGGCCTCGTCGTGGCGGGCCGCGTCGAGGACCTGGCTGCCGGTCTCGAGCTCGCCGAGTCGACTCTGGACTCGGGCGCCGCGCGCTTTGTTGCCGAACAGCTCGTGGAGGCTTCTCAACGCGCCGCGGCCGCCGGGCTCCTGTGAGCTAAGGGCGAGGCGCGGCCTGCCCGCTCAGGGCGTGCAGGGAGTCGGGTTCCACGGCTCGGCGGAAGTGTTGTAGTCGACCGAAGAGTTCGGGACAGCCGGGGTGCCCGGCAGTGTCGTGACGGTGACCGACTGGCTGGTCTGCAGCGCTCGGTCCGCCGAGACGAGCTGGATCCCGGTGGCCGGAGCGGGCGAACCGGCCGTGCCGAGCCGCGCCGCGGTGGTGCTCGTTGCGGTGGTGGAGGCCGACGGCGAGCCGAAGGCCAGGAACGCGTTGAGCACCTGGGCGTCGGGACCGGGTGCGGGCAGCAACACGTCCGCCCCGTTGATCACGGTCGGGGAGGTCGGGAGCGTCTCCGTCTGCAGCTCCTGAGAGGTGAAGCTGCGGAAGATGCGGCCAAGACTCACGAGTTCGCCCTCCGAGAGGGTCTGGTCGATGGTGACGTTCTTCGTGGACGCCCCGACGAAGCTGTTCAAGGTGAGCGGGTTGCCGACGGCCCCACGCAGCTTGGACACGATGGCCCGGAAGAAGGCGTCTTGGCGCTGGATGCGCGAGAAGTCGGAGTTGCCGTCGTAGTTCCACGTACCGCCGGAGTAGTAGTAGAGGTGGCGGCTGCGAACGAGGGCGAGCGCCTGGGTCCCGTTCACGAGCTGGCAACCGGTGTGCGTGATGTTCAACCCGGAGTAAGCGTCCTTCACCGGGTCTGCGAAGTTCAGCCCGACACCGCCGAGTGAGTTGACCATTCCCGCGAAGCCCGGGAAGTTGACCTCGGCATAGTAGGTGATCGGTATGTGGAAGGTCTGCTCGACGGTCTGCACGAGCAGGCTGGGCCCGTTGTTGAAGGCGGCATTGATCCGGTTCGGCCCCGAGATCCCGGCGGTGTTGCCCGGGATGCTCACCCAGGTGTCGCGGGGGATCGAGAGCAGCTTCACCTGGTGGGTGGCGGGGACGATGCGGGCCACGATGATCACGTCGCTGCGCTGGCCCCCAGCGTTTGCCGTGGAGCCGAACTGAGCGGCCTGAGTGGAGTTGTCGACAAAGGCCCGCGAGTCCGAGCCCACGAGGAGGATGTCGAAGGGCGCGTTGCCCACCCGGGCGACTAGCCCCTTCACGCTCGCCTTGTGGATCTGGTCGAAGCGATAGCGGGCGTAGAAGAAGGTGGCGACGCCGGCGAGCACCACCAGCACGAGCAAGGAGGCGAGGCCGATCACCACGCGCTTTGGCCAGTGGCGCCGCCCGTCTCGACGGCGCTTGTTGGACAGAGAGCTCCTCCCGCCGGAACCTACTGAGTAGGGAGTGCCGCGGCCGCCAAAGGAGCGGCGCGATCGGTGCAGCTCCGAGGTCCTCGGACGCGGGAGCGGAGGGGGGAGCGGATCGGCCACGCCGCAGAAGATACTGGTGCCCCAGGGGAATTCCTCGTCATTGCCCAGGCCAGGGCAGCAAACCTTCATACTTTCCTCACAGCTGCGCCCTTCCTCGCCAACACCGGGAGGCGATGATGGTCGACCACAACCCCTCCCGGTCGAAACGGGTGGGACGAGCGAGGCAGGCAGATGGTGACGAGGAGCGGACAGGCCCGGTGGCGGGCTGGCGCGGGCGGCCTCCTCCTGGCATCGCTCGCCCTTGAAGCGAGCCTCGGGACGGCGGCCGAGGGCGCCGCCCGGCCCACGGCGACGATCGCTTCCAGCGCAAGTGTTCCCGGTCGCCTCGGGAGCACGAGCACCTCCTCGTCGACAACCACCACCACCAGCCTTCCGAGCTCGACCGGATGGCCACCCTCTCCGAGCCAGGACCTGATCGCCCCGATGATCCCTTCGTCGGTCTCGGTCGCCGCGGCGACCGCCTTCCTTGACGAGGCGCTCTCGCTGCGCATCGGGGAGCTGACGGTCGTCCAGGAGCAGGCACAAACGGCCAAGGCGCTGTCGACTACGGCGCGCCAGAGCCTCCTGGCGGAGCTGACGACGGCGATCAACGGCCTCGACGGCCTGCAGGCCCAAGTCGACGCGACCACCGGCTCCTCGCTCGCGACGCTGCGCCAGGACGGCGCCGACATGGTGCTCAGCTACCGGGCGCTGTCGGTCGTCGTGCCTGCCGCACGGGAGATCCTGCAGGCCCAGAACGAGATTGCCGCAGCGGGCAAGCTGGTCTCCTTGGAATCGGCACTCCAAGCGGCGATCGCCGCCGAGCAAGGCGCGAGCGGAGTCGTCCGGCTTCGGCTTCTCGACGTGGACTATTCGCGCAGGCTTGCCAAGGTGGTGGCCGCAGACACCACCCTCACGACGAACCTGCTGGCTCTCCAGCCGTCAACGCCGGTTGCGGATGCAAATCTGCTGGCGAGCGCCAAGATCGCGCTTGCGAATAGGGCCGGCGATCTCTCGGTCGCCCGTTCCGACTTGCGCGCGCTGCTCGCCCGTCTCGCCCAGCCGAGCCTGTCCCGCACCGCAGCCGCGAAGGTCACCCGAGTCGCATCCTGAGAGCGGAGGGCTCAGCCGGCCTCTCTCGCCTTCGCCGCCGGAGCCTCGCTGCGCGCCTCTCTCGCGAGCAGGGCCCGCAGCCGAAAGACGCCGAGCAGGGACTCCAGACTGCGCAGCGCTACCGAGGTGCGGGGAGGGCGGCGTTCGAACACGACTGCGGGAACCTCCTGCACGACGAGGCCCGCGCGCCCCGTGCGCACGACCAGCTCCACGTCGAACAGGCTGCCCCGGAGGTGACATTGGCGCACGAACGGGGCTGCCGACTCTCGAACCATCGCCTTCATTCCGTGCGCGTCGCTCACCTGAAGCCCCACCGCGGCACGCAGAACGGCAGCGAAGCCGGCGGTGAGCGCCCGCCTGGCGATGGGCCTGCCATCGGAGGACCCCGGGGCGCGCTTGGACGCGAGCACCATGCTCGCTTCCCCCGAGGCGAGCCTGGCCAGGGAGACGTCCAAGAAGGCGAGGTCGTAGTAGTCGACGTCGAAGTTGACGACGTAGCGCCCACGAGCGGCCTCGAAGCCGGTCGCGAGTGCCGCGCCGTAGTCGCCGTGGCCGAGGGTAAGGACCCGCACCGAGGGAATCTGGGCGGCGAGCATTCGGGCTAGGCGAAGCGTGCCGTCGTGCGAACCGTTCTCGACGACCACAAGCTCGTAGGAAAGCCCGCGGTCGGACAGCCCAGTTGCCAGGTTGACGACGGTCGAGCCGAGGAGCGAGATCTCGTTGTGGGCGGGGAGCACCACCGAAACGAATGGCTGCTCACCGTCGTGTTGGGAGGCGCTCACGCGGGAGCTCGCGGAGCGCCGCTCGGGCCGTTGCCTTCGCGTTCGGGCGGCAGGTCACCCTCGCCCTCTGCCTGCTCGGCGTCGAGTCGGTCCCCGCCTTCGAAGCCTTCGTCCCCGTGTCGGGGAACTTGGGGCTCTTCTGGCGTGTCGTCGCCACCTTCGTTCTCGTCCGGATCCGCACGATCGGCCTCGTTGGCTCGGAGTCGCCTGGCGAGGGACGCAGGCAGCACGGGCGGGACCGAGCCGGAGATCGCGACCAACCCCGCCACGCCGAGCAGGCTGCCGGCTCTGCCCAGCCAGTCGACCGAGGTGACGCCGTAGCGCAGGACGACGTGGCGGGACGTCGGTACCACCACCATCAGGTCAGGCGTCGCCTCCCACGGTCCTTGGGCGCCGGTCGCCTGCCAGTTCGGGAAGTAAGGGATCTTGACGAGGATCGGCACGCCCGTTCGTCCCACGTTGAACGAGATGTCCTGGTCTCCCATCCGCACGTCGCTGACCGTCGTGGTCCTCACGGGCACGGCGTCGCCGGGGCCAACGAGCAGCCCCGGGATCTCGCGGGTCCACGACGCCGGCCCACCGGCGGTGATCGGGACCGACCAGTCGCTCTCGTCCTGGTACCAGGAGATCGAGGTGGTCTTCCACTGGGTCGGCGAGAGGTGCTCGACCACGGGCTGCTCATCGAGCGAGGTGACGATTGGGGAGTTGCGGATCTCGTAGAGCACGTAGGAGTAGGTGGAGCTCGTCGGGAGCGGCTGTGTGCCAGAAGCCCGGTCGACCACCTCGGGGCTTTCGGGGCTCGAGCCCACCTGTACGAGCTGGGGATCGGCGGCCGCCTGCTCCTCGACCGTC
>JAODBN010000084.1 GCA_025463965.1 Acidimicrobiaceae bacterium | reverse complement strand
CACCCCGGACATGCCGGTGTGCCACGAGGAGATCACCGGCCCGCTCGCCGCGGTCCTCGCCTTTGACGGCGATGAACAGGCAGTAGCGCTCGCCAACCGGACGAGCTCGCCGTTCCTCGCCACGGTGTGCTCCGGATCGACGGCACGCGCTCGCGCCGTCGGCGCGCGTATCCAGGCGCTCGCAGTTGGGGTCAGCTGCGGCGGCCCAGGGCGCGACGGGCGAGCCGGCACGTCGAGGCATGCCGCTCGGACCCGGATGCCGGGCGATTCGGATCGCTCGGCGGTGCTCTCCCGGCTCGAGGCGTTCACCACGATGGGCCGTCAGAGCGGGCTCGCCCGCGCACCGGCCGGGTAGCGGAAAGGCCTCAGGGGCATATCTCGGCCGTGCCACGCCTGCGACGCTCCCAACTCGACGGACCATCGATCACCCGGAGGCGAATCGGCAAGGGCTTCTCCTACCACTGGTCGAGCGGCGGGACCGTCGACGACCCCGACGTGTTGGCGCGCATTCGCGCGCTGGCCATCCCGCCGGCGTGGACGGACGTGTGGATCTGCCCATGGCCGAACGGTCACATCCAGGCGGTGGGCACTGATGCGGCAGGGCGGCGCCAGTACCGCTATCACGACGAGTGGCGGCGGCGCCGGGACGCCGAGAAGTTCACGCGCATGCTGGAGTTCGCCACTGCGCTTCCGGCGCTGCGGGCCGCGGTGACCTCTGATCTCGCCCTTGAGGGGCTGCCGCGCGAGCGCGTCCTCGCCCTCGCCGTGCGTCTGCTCGACGTTGGGATGTTCCGGGTCGGTGGCGAGGAGTACGCCGAAGAGCACCAGACCTACGGCCTCGCGACCTTGGAGAAACGACACGCCCGCATCACCAAGGGAACGGTGGTCTTCGACTACGAGGCAAAGGGAGGAAAGGAGCGTCTTCTCACGATCACGGATCCCCCGGTGGTCGCATTGATCGGCAGGCTGAAGCGGCGCCGCGGAGGAGGAGAGGCCCTTCTCGCCTGGAAGGAAGGCGACCGGTGGATCGATGTGCGCTCCGACGACGTCAACACCTACCTGAAGGAGCGCTCGGGAGGTCCGTTCTCCGCGAAGGACTTTCGCACCTGGGGAGCATCGTTGCTGGCGGCGGTGCTGTGCGCGAAGGTGGCTGCGTCGGGCTCCTCAAGCGGGCGCAACCGCCAGGTGTCGGCGATGGTCCGCCAGGTGTCAGAGCTGCTCGGAAACACCCCCGCTGTCTGTCGCAAGTCCTACATCGATCCGCGGGTTATCGACCGCTTCGAACACGGTGAGACTATCTCGGCACTTCTCGACGAGCTTCCCGAGCAGCTCAACTTCGCGGAGGGCGACACCCTCTGTCGTATCGAACAAGCGGTTGTGGCGCTCCTCGCCGACGAGATCGGCGCATCCGCCGAGCGAGCCGCCTGAGCCTCAGCTCGCGCCGCTTGGCCTCCGACGCGGCCGCAGCAGCGCACGGAGCCGGTCGCGCATTCGGTCGGCCAACGCCAGCACGGGGCCCGTGCCGAGGAGGCCGAGGAGGTTCTGCGGCGCGTGCGGGTGTGGACGCGTCGGGGCGGCGGCCTTCGCGCTGGTAAACCAGGTGCCCATCATGTGGCGCTTCTCTTCGTCTACCCGCAGCCGCAGGAGGGGGACGACATGGGCGTCCTCGAAGTCGATGTGCTTCACGAGCAGCTCTGCGAGCTGGTCCAGCTGGTCGCCGGTGGTCCGCCCGCCCGCCCGCCAGCTCGTCCTACGCATCGCCCGCGCGAGGGCGAGCGCCCCCTCGCGCTCTTGCCGAAGCGCCTGCTCTCGAATCTCCCGGCCGCTCTCGATCTGGGCGAGCACGGGGTAGACCGCCTCCTGCTCGGCAACCTCGTGACGGGCGAGCTCTCTGCCGAGCTGCTCCATCCTCTCCCTGCGGTCCGCGCCGCGACGCTCCTCGACGAGCGCCTGGAGGTCCGCTCGGATGGCGACGTGGTCGGCGCTCAGCACGGCAGTGACGTCCGGGCCGGTCTCGCCCGGCGCGACCTCGCCGGTCGGTTCCTCCACGAGCGGCCTCACTGGTCTCCGAGCGCCCGGGCGAGCTCGGCCCGACCCATCTTCGAGCGGCCCGCGACGTTGCGCCGGCGGGCCTCCTCGTAGAGCTCGGATCGGGTCTTCGGGGAGCTCGCGTGGGTGTGCTTGCGCTGCGCGACTGCGGCTCCCTGCTTGCCGAGGGCGCTTCGTGTGGCCTTCGGCATCGAGGCGATGCTCCGCTGACTCTTGCCGGCGGCGGCGGCCTTCTTGACGTTCTTTGTTGCGGCGTTCTTCTGGGCGCTCGTCGCCATGGGGATTCGCCTCCGTCCCACTTTCGATGTCGCCCGCCGACGAGCGGGCCCTGCGACCTCGCGGGGCGGCGGTGATGCGGCCCCGCTGAAGCGACGCCTACCCCGGCGCTCGGGCCCCGAACCTCGCGGGGCTCGGGATGACGCGGCCTGCGACGCCCGGCAGGCCCCAGGACAGAAGAAGAGAGCGAGAGCCAGGGAATCGCTTTCTGCGGGTTAGGCGGTCGGTTCGGGCGCCTCGGCATAGGCGGCGATGGCTTGTCGGTATTCGCGCACGTCCTTCGCCGGCGCTCCTGCTGCGAGCCACAGCACTGCCTCGATCGCCTGGGATAGCGCGGCGGGCGCTTCCCCGGCAGAGAGCAGGGCGAGGGCAAAAAAGCAGCGGTTCGCCGCCCGCTCCGGCCAGCGTTCGGCCGCCCGGCGGTGCGCCTCGACGGCCCCGGCGACGTCACCGGTCACCCGCAGCGAGTTTCCCAGCTGGACGAGCGCCCGGTACTCGAGCTCCGGCGGAAGTCCCAGGTCGATCGCCCGGCGGTAGAGGGGGACGGCCTCCGCCTCCCGAGAGCTCGCATCGAGACCTGACGCCTCGGCAAACAACACCAGCGCGTCGCGCTGCTCGTCGCCTGCGTGATCCCCGTCAGGCAGCTCAGCCTCGTCGGGTGCCATCTCGGTGTTCCCGGCAACCACCAGGCGAGCCACCCGCCCGGTGGCGACGTCGTAGCGCCAGCCCTCGACCTGCAGTGCTTCGAGGCCGGGCCAGTGGCGAATCGTGTCCACGTCTTCGGCAAGGGCAACGTCAGGCTCGGTCATCCCGAGTAGCACGTGGTCTCTCGCCGCCTCGGCCTGCGGCTCCGCGAGTCGGGCGCGGAGCTGTTCGTCGCTTCGCCCGGCGAGCGCGCAGTCGGAGTGGTGAAGCACCGCGACCTCGACGACCCCAAGGGAGCCAGAGGCGAGCAGCAGCGATCGCAGCGTGTCGGTGGTCACCCGACCTCCGGCGTTGCGCATCACCATGGCGTCGCCCGGCGCGAGCCCGAGCAGCGCAAGCGGATCGACGCGGGCGTCCATGCACGTAACCACAGCGACCCCCCGAGCGGCGCCACGGGCCAGCGAGCCCAGGGCGAAGTCGTGGGCGTAGCGTTCGTTCGCGGCCAAGAGCTCCTCGAGCATCCCGACATCCTGGCATTCCGACAGCGCCTGTCGGCGAAGCCGCAGCCCGGTGAGGACTGCGGCGTCCTCGCCCGCGCGCGTACAGGTAGGGTCGACTCCATGGAGCACGTACGACTCGGAACGACCGGCCTTCGCGTCTCGCGCCTATGCCTTGGAACCATGACCTTCGGTCTCCAGGCCGACGAGGAGACGTCCTTCGCCGTCTTGGACCGGGCGGCCGAGGGTGGCGTCACCTTCATCGACACCGCCGACGTGTACCCGCTGGGGGGCACCCTCGAGAACGTCGGCCGTACCGAGGAGATCCTCGGTAGCTGGTTGCGCCACAAGCGCGACCGCTTCGTCGTGGCGTCCAAGTGCTTCGGGAAGATGGGCCCCCAGCCGTGGGATCAGGGCAACTCCCGCAAGCACATCCTGGA
>JAODBN010000052.1 GCA_025463965.1 Acidimicrobiaceae bacterium | reverse complement strand
CTCGTCGGGAGTCAGGCCTTCTGGAAGGTCTACGGCCGCGACACGTTCCGTCGATGTCGTGACCCCGCCCGGATCCTCGCCGTTCACCACTCGCGTTAGCCGCGGCTTGGCGTAGGTGTCCACCGTGGCAGGATTCAGCTCGCAGGTCACCCAGCGGCGTCCCATCTTGTGCGCGACCGCCGCGGTTGTCCCGGAGCCGCCGTAGCAGTCGAGCACGATGTCGCCAGGGTCGGAGCCAATGTGGATGACCCGCTGTAGTAGTTCCTCGGGCTTCGGGGTGGCGAAGGCGTGGAGATCGGGAAAGAGGTCACGCACCTGGTTCTTGCCGCGCAGCGAGCCGCCGACGTCCGAGGCGAACCACAATGTCTCCGGGACTCGGCCCTCGTCGGCCAGGTGCTTCTTGCGCTGGATGTTCTCCTTGTCGAGGTCGAGGAACACCAGATCCGGCCAGTGCCCCGCCTGGTGCCTGGCGCGAGCCGCCCTGGTCGCGTCCTCCAGTGGCTCCGCGAGCATAATGGCCGGGACGCCTGGCTTCACCAGATCGGGAGTGGTGCCGCAGATGACGGCCCGGCGTTCCTCGTCTCCGATGTCGCGCAGCTCGTACTTGGCGTACTCGTTCATCTGGTCCAGGAACCAGGACTGCGCCTTCCCCCAGCTCCGTCCGGGTGTCGGGTACATCAGCCCGCCGGTGACCGGGTGCTGGATGGCATAGACCATCGGATGGTTGGTGGCAGCCTTCCCGGCCGTTGCGTCACCGTCCCGCCACGGCACCGGGTCACCGTCCCGGGAACGATAGCGGGACGTGTTCGAGGACGCGAGCCGCCTCATCCGGTTCGGGGCCCAGCGCTCGGTCTTGCGGTACACCAGCAGGGTGTCATGCGAGACCGAGAAGCCACCGGTGTCGTTCCGCGGCGATGTGGCCTTCTGCCACGCGACCTCCGCGACGAAATTCGCCGGGCCAAGTTCTTCGTCCATCACCGAGCGGCAGCGATGCACCTGCTCATCGTCGAGATGCACCCATACCGAGCCGTCGTCAGAAAGAAGCGGCTTGATCTGCCTCAGCCGGTCGCGAAGCATCGCCAGCCAGACCGAGTTCTCGATGTTGTCGTCGTAATGAGTGAACGCCTGGCCTGTGTTGAACGGCGGGTCTATGTACACCAGCCTTACCTTGCCGAGGTAGCGCTCGGCGTACTCCGGCACCTTGGCGAGAACGTCCAGGACGTGCATGGCATCCCCGGTTACAAGGAGATTGCCGGACGTGGGCTCGGGCAGTCCGTCGGGTCGGCCTTCTGGGGCCGGCACCTCGATGCGCTCGACCTCATGCAGGAGGCGCACCTCAGAGACCCGGTAGTCGGCACGGTCAACGAACGTGTAGTCGTACCTGCCATCCCCCGTGGACAGGAGCGCCTTGTCCTTGTTCGTCCAGGTGAGCTCGAGTCCCCCGCTGTACTCCGTCGTCATGCAACTCCCCGTCCGTCACGTCCTCGCCTGCCGACGTCAACCTTGCCTGACCCGTCGGTGCCCGCCTGGGAGACAGTCCGACTGATCCGAGATCGGCCGAGGTGCTCTATAGTGTCGCCGCACTTCCCTAGTGTCAACGCCGTTTGGAAATTGTGTCTGGCGTAAGCGGCACCTGTATGCCCCCTCGTTAGCGTCCACTGGCGGTACCGACACGGGACCTCGGCTAGGCCCGCAGCTGGCTCGATGGGTCTACTTGTTGCCTTTGGAGCGGTTGTGCATGGCGCAGAGCATCTCGCAGTTGGTGAGATCGGTTGAGCCACCCTTCGACCACGCTCTGACGTGGTCAGCGTCCATCTCCTTCAGCGCGTAGATGAGGGTCTTGTTGGCGTTGTCGCCGTGCGCGCACAGAGCGCAGTTCGATACGCCGACAGCCTTCGCTTTCTGGGTCTGCTGTTCGTACGCGGCTCTCTTGATCGCGTCGTCGAACAGCCTGATGTCGAGCAACTGCGTGTCCTTGCTGCCGCCCAGGAGGTACTCGTAGATGCCTCTGGCGTACTTGACGAACGGATCTGCTCGAAGATCGTCGACGGCCTTGTTCAGCTCAGTGACGTTGTACGAGTTCGAGTGGTACAGCTCGTAGAGCCGTCCCCACTCCAGACCGCACATCTCCTTGTCCGGCGGGCGGATGAAGACGCCGCCGACCCAGTCGATCACCGAGGTGAAGTAGGTCTTCAGCTCTGTGATGCCCTGGTCCTGACGATGCAGAGCCAGGTAGGCGTCGATGCCCCTCGCCTGCGGCGAGGCGACCCAGTCCAGCGCGACCTCGAGGATCTCCTGCCGCTTGGGGTCGCCCTTGATGTAAGAGCGCCACTTCTGCATGTTCGCGTTGTTGGAGTTGCTGAACTCGGCCTTCGCTTTGGTGACGAACGGGCCGGAGTAGATCGCGTTGAGCAGCTCCTGGGCTTTCAGCGGGACCCCGGCGATGTTGATCGTCTGGAACCACTGCTTGATCTCCGTCTCGGTGCCCTGGCACTCGTAGATGTCGAGTCTGGTGTCGAGGATTTTCCGCTGCTGGTCCTTCGATAGCGACGAGAAGATTTGTTCCTTGCCATCTACCTTGATCGCGAACTTGCCGGTGACGAAGCGCCCGACACTGGTGATGCGCTGCTGCCCGTCGAGGACCTCAAGGCGGTCCCCGTTCACGTTGAAGTAGATCAGTCCGAGCGGGTAACCCTTGAGCAGTGAGTCGATGACGGCGACGTCTCGCTTGCCGTCACCGTAGATGTAGTGGCGCTGGTACTCCGGCTGGATGGTGAGCCTCCCGGCGAGACCGAACAGCCCCTTGGCCTCGAGCTCGTTGTAGACGAAGCCGTCGAGGACCTGGTCGACCGTGTAGTGCTCGAGGTCGGTTTTCATGAGTCAGCCTTCCGCCGGATGAATAGCCGCTTGTAGATGCGCCTCACGGGATATCCCACATCGAAGTACGTCCCGGGGCCGAAGGCCTCTTCGCGGACGAAGCAGCCGAAAGTCCCGGTGTTCGACTTCACGT